>NZ_CDRJTB010000023.1:0-80965 GCF_976954365.1 Paenibacillus sp. Marseille-Q9583 | reverse complement strand
AAAAGGTGAACGAGAGGCCTTAAAGAAACAGGATCAAAAATGGACTCAAGAATTTGTTGCAGATCTTATTGGTGTTGCTAGGGTAACCTACACTGCTTATGAAAATGGAACAAAATTACCACCAGTAGATACATTGAATAAAATAGCTGACACATTTGATTGTGACACTGATTTCTTAAGTGGAAGATCAAATATACGCAAGAAGCCTGAGAGCAACCTTACTTTCTACGGTGGGCCAAATGACTGGACAGAAGAGGAATTTAAAGCGGCTGATGATTTTATAAAGGAAATCAGAGAGGCACGACAAAGAGCTTTAGATAAAGCAAATAAAGAGCAGAAATAAAGAGGTTTTACACATAGCCAGCAATGGCTTTTCTTTTACATACAAAATAGAACATATGTACGCTAATTGGAGGATTTAACATGAACTTATCCAAATACTTCAAAACTCCGTTGGAACAAACTATTGAAAATCACTACCTCTCCAGGGCTATATTGGTGCCAAACGATTTGACTATAGAACGAATTTCTGAAGCCTTTAATGTTGAGGTGCATTTCAAAAGCGTTAAATCGTTTTCTGATAATGAATTATGTGTAATTGTTATCAACCAACAGGATGAACGTGATGTACAGCATAAAACATTCTTCCACGAGCTTGGACACGTGCTCCGCCATGTTGGGGATCAGCGTCAGATTTCGGAGCTTTTCCAGCAAATGCAAGAAGCTGATGCCGAACGATTCAGTCTTTACGCAGCCATCCCCTTTTTCATGCTTGAAAAATTGCAGCTCCCTGCTTTCGAAGAAGAAGCGGCAGGTATAGTTGCAACCGTATTTCAGGTTCCTCCAGAATTCGCACTGTTGCGTCTGAAACAGATTCGCGAGCGTATTGCTAGCGCTGAATTCATGACGGCTTTTACATATACTGCTGTGGCCAAGGAAAACACTTTACCATACACGACAACTCCTGAGCCAATCATACGAGGTGTTTACGGGCTTGACGATTTATCTAGACCCCACACGCTTATCATTGAACAACGTGGAGGTTTTAAGTGGGATCAGCCACTCTACATCGAGGTTAATGGAACCTTTAAAAGCGTGGATGTCCATCCAAACTCTAATCGGAATAGCGCTGTTGTTCGTTCAAGTGATCTTTTAATCCCTCCGAGCCGTTCTGGATACGTAATGATCGACATGGAGCGAATTGCTTCTCGACTTGGACAAAACGCAAACAAATTATTTCTAACCATAGAAGCTTTAGAAGATGCTATTAATTTTTAATTTAGGAGGACCTACTCATGGCCAGCGTATTTAAAGTACCTGCAAAGAACAAACAAGGCTACAAGTGGAAGTGTGTCATGGAGGGTCCTCCTGATCCGGTCACAGGCAAGCGCCAACAGGTACCGAGGGTACGTGATACACAGAAGGAAGCCATCGCCGCAGCTCAGGCAGTTGTGGATCGTATGAAGGGTGGAACCGATACAAAGCGAGCCAAAAAAATGAAATTCAATGAGGCTGCTCAAGAATGGCTACAAGATTATATTATTACTAGCGGAGTTAAAGGAAAAACTGTGGAAGCTCATGTGTCCGACATTAATTTACTGAACAAATATTATGGTGGTGCTAATATCGATAAAATAACACATAACCAACATCAAAAAATGCTCAACAATTTGTTTTCAGAAGGATATGAGATAAACTCCATCTATCGTTATCACTCAACAGCAAATTTAATATTCAAATGGATCATCAAAGAAAATTTACGCATTGATAACCCTTGTCAAAACATAAAAATGCCTAAAAAACAACGGACAGTTTTAGAAGCTAAAAACAATGCACTGGAAGAAAAATTTCTGGAAAGAAGTGAAATTGAAGAATTTCTAGAAGTACTACAAAATCACGGTTTAGGTGATGATCTAGAGACGTTTTATTTTTTGCTGTTTAGCGGAGTGCGACCAGGAGAATTTTGTGCATTAGAGTGGCCAGATTTCAACTTCGAAACTCATGACGTTCATATTTATAAAACACTTCACTTTCCTCAGGGTGGAAGTGGCGCGTACCAATTAACACCTCCAAAGACTACCGGATCCGTCCGTACCTTTGATGTGGATGATTTCATCGTTGAGATGTTTAAGCGGTTAAAGATAAAACAGTCCGCTCGACATAAAAGATACAAGGAGCTCCACGATGATTTTGTAGAGACTCAGTTTATTTTGACCAATAAAAACGGAACACCATTTACAAACTGGAAGTTAGTTAATCGTATGGCTCGTCTAATGAAATTAACAAACATCAAGAAGCACGCGACCCCTCATATATTTCGACACACGCACATCACAATGCTTATCGAAGCAAGTATAGCGTCTGGCTCTCAGATTGATCTCAAAACGATTATGAAGCGCGTAGGTCACGATGATGCAAAAACCACACTCAAGATTTATACCCATGTGACGGAACGAATGATGCAAAGCAGTAGTGACAAACTAAAAATCCACTTCCAAAACATATTAAATTCCAAGGATCTGCCGAGAATGTGATTTTTTTGTGATTTCAAGATAAAAAAAAGACTCAAAATCCCTTGTAAACACTGATATATCAAGGTTTTTTGAGTCTTATACAATTTATTATATTAATATATTGGGGCAAACCGCAAGCATGCGTGTCCTTTCGAAAAAAAATGGGTCTTTATTCCCCTTATTATTCCAAAATATCAGTATGTACAAGCAAAAACGCCTTCGTCGTCCCAAATGGACGGTAAGCGTTTATGCGAGAAATATAAGAATAATGTATAATGTATAACGTGAAACTTATACTTTCTTATATTTTTAAAAAACCCCCTCACCGTTAAGTGTTGGGGTTCAACCAGAAAAATAAGGACTTGATTAGCGACAGTTTCTTGTTGTAGGAGGATTACCGATCACTCCAGGGTACTGGTAAGTAAGGGGCTCATCAAATGTAGCATAATCAAAATAAATCATAAGTAATACAGTACGTTGACCAGTTACTGGGTCACTAATAATAATGTGGTCACGGCCCGCAGCTTCCAGCACACCCTTGTAAACTTTGGCATTCCACTCTTTGTTATTTTCATAAGTAAAATAAAATGTACCTACTTTGCCTAAATTCAGTCTGAAAATATTTTCGATATACGATTGTTCAAACTGTTGAGGTGGGTTTTGAACTACAACCCCTCCTGGTGTCATCGGACTTCCACTGCTAACTTGTGGCGGCATGCTGCCCATGCCTTGCATTCCTTGCATCCCTTGCATTCCTGTAGACATTGGCATTTGCATACCTGAAGAAGAAACACTTCCAATAGTGTAAGTAACGGGGCGGTATGGTTGAACAATCATTTAATGAAACCTCCTAATTGTTTATCGGAGCAGTTGCTCCCTTTGGACACAAAAGAATCTTTAAACTAGCTTACTGAGAGAATTACTCATAATAATGAGTAATTCTCTTTTACACAGTTACCCTGTTAATTACCAATAAATACAGCCGGGCAATCCTCTCCAGTCGGAGTAAAGAAACAATGAGCTTTAAAGCGGCCTGTGTTTTGTTGGTTATACCAGGTTGGAGGGCAATCTCCTACAGGACGGAAGAACCATAAAGCATTAGTCGCTGGCCAGGTTCTCTCACCTGCAATTGCACGTCTGGCAAGACGGATGTCTGCTTCTCTTGCTCGTTGATAGAAGTAGCTTTTTTGCGGGGCTTCGAATCCTCCTGGACTTTGATAGACCATGTCATTCACATTACGAATATTCATAAAGTCCAGGCAATTTCCAAGAATCCGGTTGACACCAACATTGCCGACCATAAGCATGCCGAGATCTCCGTCTTCCTCAGCTTCCGCTCTCATCAACCGCGCTAGCACCCTCACATCTTCCGAGTTCGTTTTGATGACGGCCACGCTGTCTCCTCCTTGGGTTGCTTCGTAAACAACCTCGTTCTTAACTGCATGGTGTATTGTATGTGCATTAGCCCAAGAGGTGACAGTTCCAACCTAATTTTAATGCCATTTGCATTCCGTTTAGTTGCTTAATAGCCCGCAAATAAAAACCATCCCTCTGCTCCGTTGAATGAGACAGAAGAATGGTTTAAGAATGAATATATACCTAATGACTACTCCGCTGTGGAGTATTGGGGTTGTCGCACAAATCCGTGATATCTGGTTCCTTGATAGGTAAGCATACCTTTATCGCCTTCTGCACTCATTCCATATTCATGGCCATCTACTTTAAATTCAATTCGACTGCCCTCATTTAATTCAAACGTTAAGTAGTATGTCGTACTCGTACGACTTGAACCATTATCTTCTTGAACCTGCTGCTGTCTTATTTCACTCCGCTTGCTGACGATACGGGCAGGGATGGTTAGTATGGGTGAGCTATTGTTCCGGCTCCATTGAAGCAAACCCCTGCCTGCTGATACTACAAGAATACCAACCATTACAATGAGAAATATTGGCATCACTGTTCCAGAGAAATCAAACATCCATGAAAGATCCGGGCCCATTCCCATGACATTTTCCCCCTTCATACCCATTAATTCAACCCTAAACTTAGCTACAGGCACTTCTGTACATGTATATGCCTCTTCTAGTCCAGAAAGCATTAAATTAGTGAGACTTCATGCAAAAAGACCACTTCGTTTTCTTAGAAATCAAGAAATCGAGTGGTCTTTAATCATAATTTTGAGTGATCAGATTAAGCATGAACGAGGTCTAGCAAATGCTTCGTTTCGTCAGTCTCAACATCTAACATACCATTGTCAGCCCAGCATGCTCTGCATTGTTCTTCCGTTTCACACAGGTGAGCGTCATCACAGTTGTAGCAAAGTTGCAGCAGGTTTCTTGTCATATAATCTGTTTCAAAAGTTTTCATTGTAATCTCTCCTATTCGAAAGTTAAGTTTGTGAAAATTTGAACTTGTTCTATGTGTTAAATATATCACACGATCATTTAAATGTCATGTGATTTTTTTCACATCTATAAAGAAAATTTTAAATAAGTTTTTTCCTTATATTCAATCAATCAAAAACAAATTGATTTGCAACTTAATTCCTGCATATTCAAAAAAAGAAGCTGTTCCAAAAGTATTATCCTCTACTTTTGAAACAGCTTCACTTCACTTCACTTTACATCACACGCCAACTGATCCCACCATTTGTAGTTTGTAAGAGGAGCGAGCGTTTTTGTTCTTTTTTCTCAAGCAAAAGCCATCCCACCTCTGTGGAAATAAACTGCATCTTAATCGTCTCAGGATATTCCTCAAGCTTAGACTGCAGAACACTACTCTCCTTAAGAGGGAGCCAAGTTTTCCCTTGGTTAACGGTATGGTAAAGAGTATCACCAATAATGGCCCAACCAACTTGCGAATTCAGAAACGTCGGAGCGCTCTGATGATTCCCTCCGGTTGGACTCTTTAATTCAAAAGGTGTAAATTTCCAGTTATCTCCACCATTAGCGGTAAAGTAACCGTGGTAAGTAATCGTCTTATCTTTATCATTTTGGCAGCCCACAGACATCCAACCATTAGTCTTACTAGCATCGAAGAACTCTGGTTTGCCAGTAATGACTCTGTCACAGCTTTCCAGTTGTTCATTTACCAGAAAAGACTGTCCTGGATTCCAACTCTGACCACCGTCCTTAGTTATAAAGATCTTAGGAAGGGCACCGGTCTGCAATGTCACAAATCCTTCTACACGACTCTTGAAGATCATTCCAGTACTTACACCTGTGAACGGGATCGAATGATTGGGAAGGTTCGGATTATATTGTACATTCTGCATCACTTCTTCCCATGTGGCCCCACCATCTGACGTTGAATAAATCGCCTTGCTTTCCTTATTAGGCGTAGCGTTCGCAGAGGTCATTAGCCATCCCTGAGTTGGTGAATTGAAATAAACGGAAGATACATTATTATCATCACCTAATGATGAGATTTTCCAGCTTTTCCCTCCATCTGTGGTTCGTAGCACTATATTCTCTGTCGTACCAAATGCACTTCTTATAATCCAACCATGGTTAGAGTCAGTAAAAAAGATGCCTTTTCCATAGACAGGTGTGGACAGGAACTGCACATTGGGTGCAGGAGAAATATTAGCCCAGGTCGCCCCGTTATTATGGGTAACATACAAACGAAGTTCATTTTTTGTTACACCCCATACCATGCCCTCTGTCTCACTAAGCAGATGAAAACCCGTAATTCGAGTTTGAACCTGATATTTTGGGCCACTCTCTTTGTTAGTATTGTTACTTGGTGGTGTAATCAGAGTAATCGTCTGTCCTTCTTCCGGTGCTTCTGTAGGTTGTGGCTGTGGAGAAGGCTCCGGTGGTGGTGAAGAACATGCTGAGACTATCCACGCTAAAAAAAATAGCATCATAAACATTCTTAGAGTTTTCAATCCAGCGGTTCTAGATGTCAATGCCCTCTCTCCTCTCAATTGGAATCTTATTTATGATTTAACTTACTATTACGGTAGCCGTATAGAAAATAGATCAGAAGTCCAAGACTCGTCCAAATCAGAAACCCAATCCATGTCTCACTTCCTAGATTATACATTAAATATCCGCATGTTGCCGCACTTAGCAATGGAATGAAGGGTACCCAGGGTACTCTGAACCCTCTTTTCATATTGGGATGAATAACCCGCAGGGCAATTACCCCCAAAGAAACGACAAAGAATGCAAACAGTGTTCCAATGCTTGTTAAGTTAGCCAATCGATCCAAAGGAATAAAGCCCGTTAATACAGCTATAATGATCCCAACCATCCACGTACTACGAATAGGTGTCTGTGTTTTAGTATTGATCTTAGACAATCCTCGTGGTAAAAGACCATCACGTGAGATTGCGAATAACAGTCGGGTTTGACCGAACAGCATTACGAGCAGTACGGTGGTCATTCCCGCAATAGCTCCAACAGAGATTAGACCCGCTATCATATCTTGATTTACAACACGAAGCGCATAAGAAACGGGATCGCTAACATTAAGATCCGTATAAGGTATGATACCTGTTAATACAAGTGAAACTAGGATATACAATACAGAACATATAGCAAGGGATGAAATAATCCCTATAGGCAAATCGCGCTGTGGCTGCTTTACTTCTTCAGCAGCAGTCGATAACGCATCAAAACCTATGTAGGCAAAGAAGACAGTTGCCGCACCGTTTACAACACCTTGATAGCCAAAGGGTAGAAATGGAGTCCAGTTCTCTGGTTTAACATAGAAAAATCCAGTTACGATAAACAAAAGCACTACAGCTATTTTGATAACGACCATAATCGCATTAAAACGAGCAGTCTCTTTAGTTCCCCGTGTTAGTAAGTAGGAAATTAGTAAAATGATTATTACTGCTGGTAAATTAATAATGGTACCTGCTTCCGCATTATACGCCCCGGATAGTCCTATAGGAATATGGATACCAAAGCCCTCTAAAAGTCCCTGCAAATAGCCTGACCATCCGCTGCTTACTGCAGCTGCTGCAACGCCATACTCTAACACAAGGTCCCAGCCTAAAATCCAAGCGAGTAATTCTCCAAAAGCTACATAACTATAAGCATAGGCACTTCCGGAGACCGGGATAGTCGATGCAAACTCTGAATAACAAAGGGCTGACAGCACGCAAGCAAATGCGGCTAACAGGAATGAAATGACAAGGCCAGGACCAGCGTGTTCTGCTGCCGCTACTCCTGTCATTACAAAAATACCAGTACCAATAATCGCTCCTACACCTAACATGGTTAGATCCAGCGCACCAAGTGTTTTGTTTAACTTGGTTGCACCCGAGTTTGAAGGTGCGATTAGCGGTTTTTTGCGAAATAAATCCATTCTTACATTCTCTCCTGTCTAGTCTTGTTGTCCAATTTATTAGAGAATTTCTATTAAGTATGCCCAAAATGGGGTAATGCATTAAATAAGACCTGCTTGAAAACAATATCGTTAGCGATTATGATGGACAAGATTAAAAGCTAAAAATTTTAATTACTGAGGAGATGGAATCATGGCCCCCCCGAAACCAAATCGTGTCGTAGTCATTGGTACTGGAGCAGTTGGTACAACAACAGCCTATACATTACTGCTACGGAGACGTATGCCTGAGCTCGTACTTATTGACGTTAATCAAAAGAAAGCCCTTGGAGAAGCATTGGATATGAATCACGGCATGCCCTTTGTTGGTGGTGTGAAGCTATGGGCTGGTACATATGAAGATTGCCGGGAAGCGGATATCATCATTGTAACTGCCGGTGCATCACAAAAACCGGGTGAAACCCGGATAGATCTTCTCCGCAAAAACATTTCAATTTTCAAAGATATCGTTCAAAAAATCACCAAATATAATCAACATGCGATACTACTTATTGCTACTAATCCTGTAGATATTTTGTCATATGCCACTTTGAAAATAAGCGGTTTTGATCGCAGAAGAGTCATCGGTTCCGGAACGGTGTTGGATAGTGCACGTTTTCGCTACCTGATTGGACGCCACAAAGAAATTGATCCACGCAGTATTCATGGTCAGATTATCGGTGAACATGGAGACTCGGAACTTCCTGTTTGGAGTCTAGCAAATGTTGCCGGGATTGATCTCGGTTTTGACGAAGCAGAACAAGATGAAATATTCCAAGATACTAAGAATGCCGCTTATGAAATTATTGATGCCAAAGGCTCAACCTCTTACGCAATAGCATTAGCACTAGATCGTATTGTGGTATCCATTCTTCATAATGAAGGCTCTGTATTGAACGTATCTACTTTATTGAATAATTATAACGGAGTTTCGGATGTCTACCTTGGCGCCCCTTGCGTCGTAGATCGGTCCGGTGTACGAGAAGTACTAGATCTTCCATTAAATGAGACAGAACGAGCTCTATTCCAGAAATCTGCCGAGAAGCTTAAAGCTGAGATAGCTAAGCTAGAACTATAAGCAAATGAATACATGGGGCTCTCCCTGTTGTCATGATACATGGCCGGGGGTAGCCCCTTTTTCACGAAAAGAATTGCACTTTGAATTCTATCAAATCTGGACTTGCAATTTCGACATGGCTTCTTCCTTCTCACGGCTCGTGATATGCGTGTAAACCGTTGTTGTCTGAATGGAAGAGTGTCCCAGTAGCTCCTGAACCGTCCGCAGATCCGCACCTTTTCGTAGCAGCATGGTAGCGAAGGAATGTCGTAGCTTATGGCTGGAATAGGGTCGACGTTGTGCAGCAGGCACATCCCTTTGGAAACGATCGAAGGTGTCCGCAGCAATTTGCTGAATACCACGTATGGACAGCCTGCGTCCTTTTTGTGAAATGAACATAGCTTCCTCTTTACTGCGCCAAGGATTTAATCGTTCTTCTATTGCCAGATCAAGAAAAGGTACCACATCCTCTGGAATCGGTACATTACGCCATTTACGTCCCTTACCGAACACTCGAAGGGAATGTCTTTCTACATTATAATCACTTAAATTAAGTGTGTGGACTTCCCCCACCCGAAGCCCCATATAGGACATCAGTAAAAAGACTGCTAAATTACGACCTTTGTATTTCCCATCTATAGAAGACAAAAATCGCCCCAGATCACCTTCATCTAAGTAGACCGGTTCGCGATTGATCTCAGTTTTAGATTTCTTAATCCCAGCTGCGGGATTGGTTAGAAGCAATTCCAGCTCAATTAATGCCTTGAAAAAACAGTTAATTGAAGCATGCTTCCGGTTACGGGTAGCATCACTTACTCCACGTTCACGCACTGACGTAAGAAAAGAAATAACATGTAGCTTCTTTACGGACTCTAGCTTTTTACCATTCAGACTTTCTAAAAACTGTTTTACATCCACTAAATAGGATTTCTGCGTATAGGGAGTGTAACCGGCATCCTTCATCCAGATTAAAAAAGCCTCAAGCCCCTCTTCGTAGTCTTCACTCCACTCATTCATGGCTTCGAGCCTCCCTTGATTTCGACAATCTATTGTACCATAGAATAGCTACAAGAATTAAACTTAGCTGCTCCATTTTTCAGCATGCTTTTGCACAGCTTTTAAAAACTCTGTTAGAACAGGAGATTTCCATTTCTTATGATGATAGGCAATTTGAGTAGCCACACGCTGCGATTCATCATTCCAATTCAGCCTAGCTAACTTCCCTTCCGCTAATTCGTTGCTCACTGTAATCATTGGAATAAAAGCGATGCCCAGACCCGCCATAACACATTGCTTGATCGCCTCAATACTCCAGAACTCTAACGTAGGGTCAGGAAATACCCCGTGTCTGTTTAAATGATGTTCAAACAAAGTACGGTAGCTACAACCGGTTTCCGTATGCAATATTGTTACTCCCTTTAGATGAACCGGCTCTACCTCTGAAAGACTCATTAAGGGGTGATCCGGCGGAGAGATCAGGGTCATTTGTTCATGCACCAGTGTTTCTATATTCAGATCTTTATCTTCCGTCTCTGGTTGCAGTAGGAAGGCCAAATCTAATTCACCGGATCGAACTAAATCCGTTAGCTCCCAGCAGGCCCCAGGCTTCAGAAGAATTTGGACCTTTGGATATTTCACGCGAAATTCCTTGATAATGCCTGGTAAACGAAAAGCAGCCAGGGATTCAGGTGCGCCAATGCGTAAAGACCCTGTTAGCTCACTCTCGGAGCGAAGAGCATCTTGCGCTAGAGAGTGCATTCTGGAGATCTCTTGAGCGAATGGGAGCAGACGGCGGCCTGCATCGGTTAGGATGATCTTTTTACTGATCCGATCAAATAAAGGCTGACCTATTTCAGTCTCTAATGCTTGGATCTGTGCGGTAATACTGGATTGTGCATAATCAAGCTTCTGTGCAGCGCGTGTGAAGCTACCCGTCTCCACTACGACTATAAAGGTAAAAAGATGACGTGATTCCATACGTGCCCCCTGAATAATAGTACCCATCTTAATTTCGAATGGATACTATTCAAAAAATCTGTTTTTCCAATGGATCTATTATCTGCTACTCTATAACAAAAGACAATGAAAGCAGGATTAAAAATCATGAAAGATTCAAGTTCAACCACTTTACGAAGAAACATCGGCATGCCGCAAGCCATAGCTCTTTATATAGGCGCTGTATTGGGCTCGGGAGTCTTAATCGTTCCCGGACTGGCTGCAGAAATGGCTGGTCCCGCTTCATTGCTGGCATGGGGATTTATGACGCTGTTGATTTTACCAATGGCCTTATCGATGGGCCTGCTCTCTGCCAAATTTCCTAACGCTGGAGGCGTGTCCCACTTCGTTACCCTTGCTTTTGGACCTAAAGCCGGATCTTTAGTGGGCTGGTTCTTCCTAATGTCCGTTCCGATTGGTGCGCCTGTCGCTGCGCTGACCGGAGCTGGTTATATGACAGCCGCAATGGGCTGGGATGAACCTGCGAGAATTACTATCGCTGCGGTGATGTTGGCCATTGGGCTAATTACAAACTGGATTGGTATGCAAGTGGCGGGAAAGGTACAAATTGCTGTAGTGATTGCGATTGTAGCTGTTCTCGTCTTCTCGTTTGCTACTGCGCTTCCTCGAATGGAGGTTGAACACTTCACTCCCTTTGCCCCACACGGATGGATGAGCATTGGACAGGCTGCAGCAATCCTATTTTGGTGTTTTATTGGTTGGGAAGCTGTCTCACATCTCTCTGAGGAGTTCAAAGATCCACAACGTGCTGCAGTTAAAGGTGTGACCATCGCTGCTATTATTGTAGGTGTTCTATATTTCTTATCCGCTTTAGCAACGGTTGGCACACAAAGCTACCTTAAAGGTGGGTCGAGCACTTCACTTGTCTGGATCATCAGCCAGCCTCTTGGTCGCTGGGGAGGATTTATCGCAGGACTTACAGGTCTCTTCATCTGTACCGCCACCATTATCGCTTATGCCGGTGCTGCCTCGCGTGTGGCTTATGCGTTATCACGCCAGGGCTATGCACCGCAATGGATGGGGAGACTATCCAAACCATATCATACCCCTATCGGTGGGATAGCTTTCCTGCTCCTCTGTTTTGTAACGGTCATGTCACTATACAGCAGCGGATTGATATCTATCACTACTTTGATCCAGTTTCCAAATGCGACATTTATCCTGACTTATATCGGAGGCTGTGCTGCGGGGATACGCCTTCTTAAAGGAAGTAGATTAGGCGTAACGATTAGCTGGATCTCTTTTCTAGCTACCGCTGCTGTGTTTCCTTTTACAGGCTGGGCGATTGGCTATCCGTTACTTATTACTTTGATGTTTATTTTGATCTTCCGTATCAAACATAAACAAACGGTTGCCGGAATAAGGGATTTAAAAAGTGAAATTGGTGAGGATCAACAAAAAGCATTGTAAGACTCATATCGTTTCAGCATTCGTTTAGATGGTTATGGAATGAAGAGGGTAAACTATACTATGACCAGACAAAGGAGACGATACATCATGTCAAATCAACCAAAGATCATTCTTGAGCTAACAGCGCAGAAATTTGCCGATGATAATTCCAAACCTCCGTTCCTTCCTGATCTTGGACCAGAAAAAGGCCGTGAAACGGTAGATACTGTACAATCCAGTGAGATATATAAACCTGAAGTCGAAATTGAAGATCTTATGGTGCCAGGAGGACCTAATGGTAATGTTTCCATAAGAATTGTTCGGCCCCCTAGCTCCTCTTCCGCGTCGTTGCCAGTGATCCTTTACATTCATGGTGCTGGCTGGGTGTTTGGTAATGCACATACCCATGACCGCTTGATCCGTGAGCTAGCTGTTGGAGCGGAGGCTGCCATTATTTTTCCAAATTACAGCCTCTCTCCAGAAGCTAAATATCCTACAGCAATCGAAGAAATCTATGCTGTTCTGAAATGGATCGCTGCACAGGGTAGTGAACATGCACTTGATGCTAGCAAGCTATCCATAGGCGGTGATAGTGTCGGTGGAAATATGGCAGCCGCCATTACGCTTATGGCTAAAGAACGCAGTGGCCCGAAGATAGGGAAACAACTTTTGTTCTATCCGGTAACGGATGCCTCCTTTGATACCGAATCTTATCATGAGTTCGCAGAAGGATACTTCTTGCAGCGTGATGGAATGAAATGGTTCTGGGATCAATATACAACTGACCCTGAGGAGCGGAAGCAGATCACAGCCTCCCCGCTTCGAGCTAGTGTAGATCAGTTACGCGATCTACCCGAAGCACTAGTCATAACGGGTGAAGCAGATGTTCTACGTGATGAAGGTGAAGCTTATGCCGCCAAATTACGTGAAGCTGGAGTCACAGTCACGGCAGTTCGTTTTCAAGGAATCATACATGATTTCGTGATGCTAAATCCTTTAGCTGAAACCAATGCCAAAAAAGCCGCCATCAAGCTGGCGACGACATGGCTTCGCGAAGGCTTCTAAATAAATATGTTCGTTCACCAAATTAGAGAAAGCCTGCAAATGTGCAGGCTTTCTCTAATTATAAGTTTAATGCTATTTCTATAGCAAAATACCTTTGATGGCCCTCCTTTTCGTAGCTCGAAACTCCATTAATTGTGAAAAGTACTTTCTTATAGGAGACTACCTTTTAACAGTTTACATAATAATGATTATGTAAACTAATTTATTTTTATAAAATAAGTATCAACAAATTTGCCAAATTACCCCTCATCTTCTGAAGCTATTTCTCGCTTAAACTCACTGGTTTGACTCTCCAGATGAACAGAGCCACCATTTCCAATCTGGAAGGTCGTTCCAGAGCCAATCGATAAGATTTTAATAAATTTAATATTAATGCTTGATTCCTCAGAATCATTCAAAATCTCAACATCATCATTCACTTGGTTCGACCAGGTCGCAAGAGGGATGTCTAAGCGCGAAGCCTCTCTATCATTGCTATTAATCTCTTGTATGTTATATAGATAATTTTCTTTACTGCCCACGAATTTGGACTGAATCCGCTCTACAGATCCACATAAGAAAATCGAACTGTCAGACAGATTATTAATGTATACATCTTGTATACGCGAGTTGTGCATTGTTAACTGCCTTTTTTGACTTGATCCGGAGCACTCGGAGTATATTCTATCACGCTGTCAAACGCCGAAGAACAATTAATCGTCTGAGTATCTCCTACTAAAAATACCGAAGAACCTGATATCGAAAACACTTTTACCGCGTTTACATTTATGTCTCTGTTAATCACGGTTACTTTCATGCGGCTCCCGCCTTCCAGTTATATTTATTTCCAAATGCCGCTCTACCGCCGTAACAATATCTCGTTTGATTTGCTCAACAATAGAAGCACTTTCCTCTTCTGTGTATCCACGCCCTTCCTCTGTGGTAGGGAGCTGGCTTACATACTCGTTAATCCGGCCATCCATCTGATTCAGCAGATCCTGGGTAACCATTTGGATATACTGCTCATCAATACTTAAGTTCTGCTCTTTTTCTAAGCGTGAAAATTGAGAAGGAACTTCCTCTTGCACATACTTCAGAATCTCTGGACGAATTTTATCCGATAATGCAGATGCAGTTGGTGTCCCTCCCTCTTGCTCCCCAATAGGCTTACCATTGATCATCGCTTCATCCAGATTATTTCCCTCATTTGGTGTAATGCCTATATTTAAAGTGCCTTCCAGCTTCTCGATTTTCAATTGTTCAAAATGATAATTTATAGGACCTATACTTGCAGTTTTATTGTTCTTTATGCTGTCTACGTCCCCTTTTAAATCTTGGAGTTGTTTCTCTAGCAGTTGAATCTTTTCTGCTTGCACTCTTAGTGCATTAAAGACTTGCTGAATATAATACGGGTGCATACAACCCCCTCCTATGGTTTATTGTATGCGAAGTATAGGAGCCTAATTCTAGCGTGTATATAGTTCAGTTGGTGGAGGCAAGGGTACAAGAGGTGAATCACTTACCGATGGTGTTGGCGCAGGAGGAGATTTTGGAACGTCCCCAGTCTGATAACTATGAGACGAGGTATTAATTCGTCCGGATGTGCCGATCTGAAGGACCGATGAATTTGAGATCGTACCAATTTTTAGATTATTGACCGATACGCACTGATATACCGTAATATTCATATAAACCCACCCTTAAGGAGGCGATACTTGATCCACCACATCCGAATCCATTGTATTAGTACTGCTAGCCTGGTTATTCGTAATAATCGTACCAAAGGAATCACCTATGGGGAAGGAGTTGGCACCGGCATAGATCTTAGAGTTACTGCTCAAGATAACAGATGCCGTATTTCCTACTAAGACTGTGGAACTAGGGCCCACACTGTTGATTTTAATGTTGCCGATGATTGAAACCACCAAACCACTCCTCCTTTCGGAATGATAACCTATTCTATGTAGATATTCGCCCAGATGTCACTGAATAAGTCATACGCCCATACAATGGATAAAAAATGAAGGAGGTTCAGTGTTCATGAGTCCGAATAAATCGAACCCTTTAGATTGGATGAACGAAGATCCCTTTTTTAAGAAAAAGTTATCCTTAAAGTCACTTGAAGAGCAATGGAAGCTGGATCCAAGCCAGATCGATGGCTATGTTGAAAAAATAATCAAAGAAGCTACTGCAGCGACCTCTTCGTCATTTACGAACGAAACCTCAAGTCTGCAATTTGAGCATTTGGACACACATAATTATTTGATCACTAAAATCCGTATTCCAAGTGGAATTCACCCCGAAAGTATTTGGGCACAAATCAACCGAACACAAATCAAATTAAGCGGTCTTAGAAAAGATCACAGTGAGATCATCCCACTTCCTATTCCAATCAATCCCGATCAGAGCAGAGGCACTTATAAACAAGGCTCATTGCAATTCAGAATGCCGAAAATGTCAGCAGGTAAATTTAGAGATATCGACATCCGTTATTTATAAAAAAATCCTTAAAACCCCTCCTTTTTGCTCGTCCAAGTGGCGATCTATCCTCAAAAAAACGTCTTAAAACTAAAACAGCGTATAATTTAAGTTATGCGCTGTTTTTTTAGGGCGTTTTTTGCCCTTTTTATCCTTAATTTTGTCTGCAATCACAAAGGAATTTAAAAGCTTCATTCTCCGAACTTTAAGGTTTCCTCGTTCATAAGATAGGGTATCAATCACAAAGGTGGGCTATTTATGTCCAAAAACAAGCGTGGCAAAGCACTCTGGCGTATGCCATCCCGAGGCAGAGGAACATGTCTGATCTGTGGCAGCACTCGTATTAAGCTTTTGTACATCGGAAAAGGACTTTCTGGCGAAAAGGTTAACGTGTGTAAGAAATGCGAGGGTAAACAAGTAACTAACAGTAACTGAATAAAATTGTTCAGAGGATTTCCAGTCATCTCTTATTACAAGGCGAACGGATTACTAAAAAAGTGCAATCCTGTCATCGAACCTCGATGAAACTGAATCACACTTTGCTTAGTAATCCTCCACTTCAAAAACTATAGGAGTTCTATACGATACCGTCTTTCCTCACTCGATAAACTGAATCCGACAGATTCATAAAGATGCAATGCAGAATCATTATCTGTTAACACCATTAAATATGCTTCTTCAAGTCCATGTGTTCTGAAATAGTTTAACGCTTGAGAAAGCATGTACCTAGCAATTCCAAATCTTCTCCACGGCTCTAGTACAAAAACATTTTCAATATACCCACTTTTCTCTTCCTGCCATACCATCAAGCTGCCTACAACCCTCTCCCCTTCTCGAACAATCATAGAGTTCCAAAGCGGATTTTGCTTAAACTGTGATAGCCGTTCTTTCCCGAGTGGGGTTTCTGGCCAAACCTCTGCTTCCAATTCTAAATAAAGATCTTCTTCTTGTGGCGTTTCCATCATCCAAGTTACAAATTCAAATTCCTTTTTCAGTTCAGGTACGGTGTAGGAATGATCAAGAGTATGATTCATTTTAAATAAGCTATTGTATTGACAGAAGCCCTTTTCTTTTTCAAAAAATTGCGTATTTGCGATCTCCGATGCGTTATTCCCGACACATAGCGTCGTTTTGTACTCTGTTGATAAAGTTTCCTTCAATTGAAGTGCTCTCAAGAGCAGCGTTTGATACAAGCTCTCTAATAAATCGTAGTCCTCTTCTCGTTCAGGTATTGTTTTCAAATTCAAATAGATCGAATGTCTGCTTTCCTTTGAACGCCCAGGCGGCACAATATTTATGATCTCTACTTGACCTTTGGCAACCATTTTCCCATTTTCAAAGGCGCAATACACATTCTTCCAGTTTTCCTCATCACCAACCCACCAAAAAACAGCATTTCCCCGCGAAGTAACCGAGTTATATAACTCACCCAGTAATGGCATGTCCCCTTGTTCAAAATGACGAATCGTTATTCCTTCAGATGAAAGAATCGTAGATTTTGTCAAAACAAAACCCCTTTTCATATAAATTTTGGCATACATTAAGGGTAGCACATCTCTTCCAATTCCACTTGTTAATGAATAGTTATAATTAATTCTTATATACCGTAACATTATTCGAATGAACCCTGTCTTACTTACATAGGGGGACTGCTTGATGAAGAGACGATTTTTAATAGGTATTTCTATATTTTCAGTGGGTATTGTGATAGCTTTAGGGATCGGTACGATTTCAAATATTCTAACTCCATTTAAGAGTTTCTTGCTCACTGTAGATAATCAGTCGGATGATGAAATCAGCTCTATTGAAATAGGTTTAATCCATACGGACTCCAAGGAATTATTTACAGATCCCATCAAGAAAGGTGAAACGAAAAAGTTCAAACCTACACTGAGCTTAAGTGGTGAAGGTTCTATATACCTTAAATATACTGACGCAAAAGGACAACCCACCCAAGAAACGGTATGTGGCTATACAGAGTATCTATCTGGTTATTCAACTGTCACGATTACTAATGAGGGCACAACTATTGTTCAGCAATGTAACTAAATCCTTATATTTTCAAAAAAGAGAAGGAAAACCCTTTTAGGTTCACCTCCTCTTTTCATTTATGTAGCTTGCGATTATACCTCCTAACTGGAAACCCTCGAGATCATATAATAGTCGTCAAATGACACCAGTGAGTTACCTTCAATTTTTGAGTAACCACTATTTAATAGTGCAGTGATTCTTTGCTTAGCGTGAGGAATGGCCTTGGTAATCATCGAATCAACCCTAAAACAATCATAGAACTCCTTCTCAATCATAGAGAGGATTTCTGTAAGAACTCCTTCATTTTCCAATCTCGAGATCAGATCAAGCCTTAGAACACCAATCACTCCTACCCCTTCAACGCCCTCATTTCTCGCAAAAAATTCAATAGTACCAACAGCCTTATCACTATCTTTCTCTACAATACTAAATCGAACGTAACTATGCCCTGCATATTCATCCAGCCAGAATTGTATACAGCCATTCATCTCTTCTATCGTTTGAAAGTTAAAATCGTTATTACAGTTATCACTATTGAAGAGCGGGATAGAAGCAGCGTCAGAGTAACATTCTAGTAGGTCCTCAGCGTCTTCCTCTTGAA
This sequence comes from Paenibacillus sp. Marseille-Q9583, assembly GCF_976954365.1. NCBI lineage: Bacteria > Bacillati > Bacillota > Bacilli > Caryophanales > Paenibacillaceae > Paenibacillus > Paenibacillus sp. Marseille-Q9583. Next base: position 62,499 of record NZ_CDRJTB010000023.1, on the reverse strand, counting down.
CCAATCTATAGATTAAACGCTCACTCTCAAACACCGGACATACCTGATACGGATTAATGATGGACATCTCAAAACCTCCATTATAATTGATATGCTCATTATAAAGGAGGTTACAGAACAATAGTATGATACTACTTATAGAAGATTTAATTGCCAGGTCACACCAAAACGATCCGCTACCCAGCCAAATTTCGGACTAAACGGATAGCTTCCAAGAGGCATTAGGACCTGTCCACCTTGCGCTAATGATTCGTAGACCCGATCAATTTCAGCTTCACTCTCACAATTTACATATAAGGATATCGCTGGAGTAAAGGTAAACCCGTGCTGAACATAACTATCTATACACATAAATACTTGTCCATGCATAGAAAAGGAAGCTTGCATTACACTCCCCTCAGGTCCTGCTTCATTCGCTCCATATCGCTTAATGCTAATAACTTCAGAATCATCAAACAAGGACGTATAGAAATTCATAGCTTCTTCTGCCTTACCTTCGAACATTAGAAAAGTCATGATCTTTTGATTCGCTTCCTTCATCATTGTCCAGCTCCTTATTGTGATTTAAAGTAGATCAGTTCATATCATTAACGCTTTCGTATACTTTCAAACGGCCATACACGGTTTCGAGAACCGGATACGTGCCTTGACCCGGAACAGCCATAGCCAGAAGTGCCCCATGCAGATGGTCCGCTTCTACAGGTAGTTGTTTATGCATATCCCGATGCATGGATGAAGTAAATTCAGGTAACACAGAAAGCATCTTTTGCATCGTCGAGGCTATATTTTCCGGTCCCACAGGCATTCCAGCATTCTGAGCCAAGCTAACAATCTCTTGAAGAAGCTGCTCATAGATTGCACGTGCTTTTGGGGAAGCAAAAATAGGCCCAACAGAGCTATCCATTAAAGTGGTAATCCCACTTAAACTAGCTACAAATATATATTTCTGCCACACTTCGCGCTGAATGTCAGAACTTAATGTCACTGTGAAACCCGCTTTATCCAAATGACTCAGAAGCAACTGTGTTCGTTCTGACTCACCACCTGCCCATTCACCAAACACAATACTATGGAACGAACTGCTTTGAACGATAGTACCTGCTGAATCTAGAGTTGTTTCTATATAACAAAGACCACCCAGTACATGTTCTGGGCCAAAACGCTTCTGCAAAATGCTAAATTGATCATAACCATTGAGGAGCGGGAGGATCAGTGTATGTTCATCGACGTAGGGTTCAATGTCATTCATCACCTGAGGCAAATGGTATGCCTTGACCGCTATAATAATGCAGTCGAAAATCTCTGCTTCTTCCCTATTAGAAATCGTTCGTACAGAAGTCTGAAAATCCCCATGAACACTTTTTACAATCAAACCGTCCGCTTCTAACTGAATCTGTTTGGCATTTCGGACGAGAAAAGTAACATCTTCTCCTTTTTGAACTAGACGCCCCCCGAAATATCCACCTATAGCTCCTGCACCCACGATAAGAAAACGCATAATAATCTCCCCTTTTTCTCCCTTAATTTAAACAAACAAAAAGACCTTTTAGCTATCTGCTAAACAGGTCCGAAAGGCAAAAAAAGAGTCAAGTATCGACCGTTCTTTTGTCTCGGTCCTTACGGATCTGAGCAAAATCCAACGAGTTCACCTCCATGGCTACAAGTTAATTACTATTCATTTATTAAAACCTATTAGAGCACCATTCGATGATTTATCGATACAGCCTCCCTGGAAAGTATAGCAAAAGAAAACATTCCTGTACAAGCATATTTAGGTAACTCTCCCTTAAAGACTAGTAGTTTTGATCCACAGTTTTGAGATATCCAGAAATCCGAATGAACTGGTGTGAAGTCCAAACAAGCTTTGATTTAGCTGCGCTTTTTTATTCATATGACAACCATATAACACCCAATAGTTGTCCCTAAGCACACCTTCTGCCTGATCCAGCAACTTAATTCTTTCTTCCTTTGGGGATTGCGTGAAATCGGTAAGTACATCAGAGAATAACAAGATCTGTTCATCTCTCAGCAGAGAAAAAAGATAATTAAGTTTATTATTAAAGTAGTTAACCATTCCCCACTGCCAATCATCTTCAAGAACCTCTTCAGCTAGGAGGATTTCGGAGGTATTCTTTATATCTGCTGAGTTAAACTCGTTGAATAAATACAGCTCAATATGTAGTCCTACTGAAGCTGCTCGTGCTTGAAGCCACAGGGCTTCTTCGCGCTCTTCTTTTTTATCCTTTGTAGCTAAACATAAGGTTTCCCCCTGGTAGCCACTTGCCACTAGAAGCTCTCTCGCATGGTCCAAGGTAGGCTCAATAATACTTCTCTTACTGCTCTCCCAAGGTAAAAAGCTATCAGCAGGGGTACTACGGTTCCCTCCTAACTCCTTAATTAAGGCTTCTCGGCTGTAAATGATTCGTATAGCCTGCCGGAATAGTTGGTGTTGATGAATTCCGTCTTTATGGAAATTGAACAAGAGATATCGGCATCCCAAGGCAGGGTAGTCAATACTGTGGTTACAGATGATATTAGGTAATAAACCTTTCTGAGCAGATTCAGGAAGTTCATACAATCGTTCATTTGAAGTTTGTTCTGGCAAATACCAGATTTCCACACGATCTAGTAGCGGGCGTATACCGTAATAATAGTCAAATGCCGCGAGGACTAGCACATCTTCATTAAGATCTAGTAAACGATAGGGCCCTGTTCCACTTACTTCATTTACAAGATCTACGTCATGAGGAAGAATCGACATATGAATACAACTGAACATATGGAGAAAAAAGAGATTCGGACGAGACAGCTCAAACCTGATCCTGTGATCTCCTTCAAGCTCTACTCGTTCAATATCTTTGTACAAGCTCAACGCCGGACTGTTCAAGTCTATAAGTCGTTGAAATGTTTCCTTTACATCTCTAGAGGTCATAGTCCTGCCGTGATGAAATCGCACACCTTTCCGTAGATAAAAAATATAACTAGTACAATCTTCATTGGCTTCCCACATATGCGCCAATCCGGGAAGAAAGGTATCACTTGCCGCATCATAGGTAACTAATGTGCTATAAATTTGTCCGAGTAAATAGGATTCAAACGCGGTATATACATAAGCTGGATCCAGCACTTCCATATGCCGGTTTCGTGTAATTCGCAAGACATCCAATCCTGATGTTGACTCCGTTTCACTACGGAAGCCCATCTGCTTATTTAACACCATTAATAACCGTTCCTTTAATGTGTCGCTAACCTGACCACGACTTAATAACTCTATAGCTTCCTTAATCTTCCCTTTATTAATCAGTTCCTGAAAGTTGTCCTCCAGCACCTCTTCAATCGTTCGAAGAAAAGTTAGCTGCGAGATATTACCACGCCCTCTTCCAGGCTGCCAGTGTATAAAACCCTGCTCTTCAAGTTTTCGCAGAATAAACTTTACGTTACGCGGAGTGCAGCACAGAATCGAAGCTAGTCTATCTATCGTCACAGGATTAGCTTCCCCTATATCTATTGAGGATGGGATGGCTATTGCTAAACATAAAAATTGATTACTAATATGGTCCACGATCGTTCACTCCTTTAAAGGTGAAACACTGTAAGTATTTCTTACACTTTTACTTCCCCCTTTTATCATTATAATTATACATATATCGTTAATGAATATGCAGTACTAAATTATAGCTATCAGATTAGGAGACCTTTTCAATTATGAACCAGCATCTTAGGCATATTCACCCACTAGCTTGGACTATCATCGTCGGTACGATGTTCGGACGTTTGGTAACTTCAATGAGCATTCCGTTCTTATCCATCTATTTAACCCAAGTCCTTGGAGCCACCCCCACACAAACGGGGATTACGGTTGCCGTCAGCTCTCTGGCGGGCGTAATGGCCAGCTTCTACGGAGGATATATCTCGGATATTGTAGGCCGCAAAATTGTCATGTTAATCTCCGTATTTGGCTGGGCGGCAGTATTCTTCGGATTCTCTGTTGCACAACATCTGTGGGTGTTCTTCCTGGTCAACACCCTGAACGGTTTATGCAGGTCCGTGTTTGAACCCACATCACGGGCACTTTTATCCGACATTACACCTGCTGAAAGTAAGCTGCTTGTATTCAATCTTAGATACACTGCGATTAATCTTGGTGTTGTCTTTGGTCCGATTATTGGAGTACAGCTCGGTTCTGCCGAATCTACGTTTCCTTTTATGATCGCTGGTATTGTATATGTTGCATATGGACTTGTATTATTCGTCCAATTTAGATTGCATCGTTCAACCATGCAGAGTCATACGCAAGCTGAACCACCACGTTTACTTGAAGCCTTGGCAACAACCGGTAGAGACCGTGTATTCTTGCCAGTTCTACTTGGTACAATCTTTTGTGTACTTGGATACGGACATTTTGGTTCAACTATGGCGCAATATTTAGCAATGAACACCCATTTCACAAATGGTGGGCAATTATTCTCCTATATGTTGTCACTCAATGCCATTACAGTGCTCGTGGTACAGTATCCTATCGTACGTACTGCAAGCAAATTCTCACCCATTGTTCCATTGATTCTCGGAAATATCTGCGTTGCTATTAGTCTTCTCTTAGTAGGTTTAGCTGAAGGTGTAGCCCTTCTAATGTTTAGTGTCGTACTATTTACGATAGGGGAAGTACTGCTCTTTACGATGATGGATATGTTAATTGATCGGATCGCGAAGCCAGAAATGAAGGGTACGTACTTTGGAACGATTGGCTTTAACAATTTGGGGAGTGTAATCGCGCCTATCTTCGGCGGTGTATTGCTGGATCATTATGGAGCTCAGAACGGCCTTACGATCTTCCTGCCACTCGCTTTAACCACGGCTATAGGTCTTCCTTTTCTATTCGTAGCGCACAAGAGGCTTACTGCCAGAGAGAAGTTATCGCATGGTGTTGAGACTAGCGCATAAATGGCTAATTTATTAAATATAAAGGTTATTATGGGGCAATCCTAAATTAGTTAACATATTAATTATTATGTAAACCAATTGAATAAATAAAGCCTATTCACAAATGAGCGGGACCGTTTCATTGCAGAATCTGCGATAAAACGGTCCCTTTTCACACGAGATTATGATAATTATAAATCCCCTGTAGCAAATCCACCTGTTCTTTCACATATTGTCTCAGTTCCAAAGGTTCCACAATCTCGCCTTGTCCAAGTATCCCCCAAATATTCGTACATGCACTAACATAGCTATACATATTTACAGTAAGGGTTATTTGATCTCCTTCCTCTACTCTATTCATGATCTCCACCCCGTGTATAGAAGCCTCTCGGCTCTTATCCGTTCTAATCAATACTGGGTAGATCTCTTTCTCTTTACAAGCTTGCTTAAATCCCCTCTCCTGCTGCTTCCAGTGCCCTTCTAATGAAAAGTTCTGAGGGATAGCATACTCTTCATCTATAAGCTGTGTAGAGGCGATTCGCTCACATTTAAACGTGCGGATTTGTTCGATTTCTTCACAGTAGGCTATAAGATACCACTCTTCTTTTTTCACAACTAGACCATAGGGTTGTAATTTCCTGCTCGAGATGATTCCGTTAATCTTGTGGTACTCAATCTGTAGTTTCTGAGATCTCCAAACAGCAGTTCGAATCGATTCCAGACATGGAATCTCTAAGCGTTCTGTCCACCATGGCGTATCATCAAAATAAAAACGTCTTTGTGCCTTCTGGATATCATTTTGATAGGAAGCGGGTAATGATTTTTCTAATTTCAAGAGGGTTCTCTTTAGCTTTAATCCGGAATCTGTATGTCCTCCAGTATGAATCCCCATTCCTGTTAGAAATAGATTGATTACATCTTCCCCATGAAGCTGATTTAGGTTAACAGTATACCCCTCCATCAAGGAAATGCCACCATTCGGTCCCGGCGTAGATAACAGTGGTATTCCTGCTTCAGCTAATACATCAATGTCTCTGTAGATAGAACGTACGGAGGTTTCCAAGGCTTCAGCTAAGTCATTGGCCTTCATCTTCCCTCTTGATTCCACTAATAATAAAATTGCAATCAAACGATGCAAGCGCATGGGGAGCCTCCAAGTTTTTCTTTTTTTATAGTATACATCATAATTCTTGCCAAGCTGTTGTCAACAATAGAAGGTTATGATTAGTTCATTACATTAAAGGAGCTGATACACATGAATATAGGCGTATTGGGAACTGGATTCGGAGCTTATCATGCGCAGTTATGGACGACAATGGATCGAGTAGACAAAGTAATTATCTTTGGTCGGAACGAAGCTAAGCTGCAGGAGCTAAAACAATCTTTAGGCGTTGAGATAACTACTAACATTGACGATATTATGCTTGATTCCACCATCGATGTGATTGATATCTGTTTGCCCTCTTTTTTACATAGGCAGTATGCAGTCGATGCGCTTAAGCATGGAAAACATGTATTCTGCGAGACACCGGTTTGCTACAACTTAGAAGATGCTCTTGCAATGAAGGAAGCTGAACAACTGTATGATACGCGAATTCTCGTCAACCAGTTTATTAAATTCGATCCTGCGTACAAATATCTTTACGAAGCGACTCATAATGAGAAATACGGAAAACTCTTTTCTCTTACCTTAAAAAGAGAAACGCCTCCTTTGTGGGGTGACCTCGGCCTACACACTATCGCTACAAATCTGATGATTCACGAATTGGATTTTGTGACCTGGATGCTGGGGTTTATGGAGCCGCACTCGGTTTGGGGATCCGATGGTGGTAAAAGTAATCAAGCCTTAGTCCGTGCAATTTTTCAACAACCTCATGTATCCGCAGAGATCGTTGTTTCTTCACAAATGCCGGCTTCGTATCCTTTTACCGTAGGCTATGAGGCTTATTTTGAACAAGGCAAAATTGTCTATCAAGAAAGTGACAACATGAATGGAGCTGTTGAAAGCTCATTAATTGAATATACTGCTGTAGGTAAACAAGATCTTTTGTTAGAACCAGCTAATCCCTATGAAAAAAGTTTGGAGTATGCACTCCAATGTCTAGTGGAGGGTAGTTCATCAATAATTGAGTTAGACAATGCGATACAAGCTTTAGAACTAGCTATTTGCATTGAAAAAAAGCTTGTATAAATGGATCAAGGGATGTTATATCCTTTTTCATGGGTTTTGTTTGTAGGGTGAGGTGAACTGTTTATTGATGTGTAGTGTCTAGGGTGAGGCGATAGTGGATTTTGATTATTCTATTGTGAATTTTTCATATGATGAAATAGCGGAAAATAAGAGCGATAAAATCAAAAATCAATACTTTTTATAAGCAACCCTTCTCCTAACTAATTATAATTGGTATCTGAAAACAATAACTAGTTAACATAATCATTATTATGTTAACTAGTTTCAGAAAATCGATTTTCCACACTCGTTCACCGCTTCTTTAGCGCAAGTGCGAAACGTTCTATCGTCTCTTGGGATAATCCATTTACACTCTTATTCTTCCCTTTTACCACTCGCAGAACCACTCGATCTAATGCAGTCATCTTCTCTTCGTAAATCTCATCACCGAACACTTCTTTTGTAATGGATTGGTTATACAGCTTCTCTGGAAATGAAGATTTCAATTCTTGTATGGCTTGCTCCCCCTTCGCTCCTGCACAAATAAACAATCCAACGCGCTTATTAGCTAGTTCATTTTGATATTTTGAAGTAAACTCCGTCATTTGTTTTTGTATTTTCCCAAAATAAATAGACCCACCTAAGATGACAGTATCGTACCGTTCTAATGTAGGCTCTTTAGCATGCATTAAATTAACTACTTCAGTCTCATCATCCAATTGATTTTTCAATAAATAGGCAGCTTTCTCCGTACATCCATACTTAGAAGTATAAATAATAATCGTCTTCATTCTGATTCTTCCCTCCACCCTCTGATCATCCTACTATGTTAAAGGCTCACGTATCTCCCTGGTTGCTATTGAAACCATAGAATCCAAATAACAAGATATCAGTGCTTCAACCTGATCTTCTGGCAAATCCTTTTCTACAATCAAACGCATAATTAATCCGAACGCAGCACTCCACATCACTTGAGCAGTGAGCTCTATCGAAGATTCCATATGTTGTGCTTTCGATTCGAATCTAGATAGACATTGACAGAGCATACCTATCGCTTTACGCTCCTGACCAGCTCCCTTGAATAGAACTGCTGTGTAACTAAGAACAGCCGGTGTATCATTTAGCATAACATTACGGTACTCAACACTTGTGGAAAGGGTCATCCTGATCCATTGCTCAAGCGATTGTCTCAAAAGCATCTCTGGTGGCAGTTCATGCTCTGCCTTTCGTTGTACAGACTGAAGCCCGTCAACCATATCTGTATATTTCTGTTGCAAATATCTCACCACAATTTCATCTTTACCCTGAAAGTAATGATAAATAATACCCGGAGAATACTCGATTTTCTCTGCAATTTTGCGAATAGAAAGCTTTTCAATCCCGTCCTCTGCAATCAACAAAGCCGCAGCCTCTAAAATTCTTTTCTTCATTTCCTCACGCTCACGCATTTGCCTTTGTTCTTTGGTCATCATTACGTCTCCTTATAATTTGAACATCGTTTAGTCATTGAACACTGTTAAATATATATAATTTATAACGCTCTTTTCTATATAGTAAGTCACATACAACTCTTAACGATTAACGTCCTATCCAGACATAAAAAACCGCCAGTCCTTATAGACTGGCGTAACCACACTTCATGATATTAAAGGATTACAGACAAAGGGTTTTAGTGATGATAACCAACAGGATAAACAGAACCAGAATCGCTCCTGTGGAAGTAAATCCACCATATCCTCCTGCGAATTCGCCCATTTTAACTCCTCCTTTGTAATTGAGTACATCATAAGATATGCTAAATCCCACTCTGTGCTTGGGTGAAATGAACAAAAATAACCCAACAATCCTGTTAAGGCTGTTAGGTTATTCACTATTAGTTTACATAATAATTATTATGTAAACTAATTCTGCATTTATCTTAATTATCGTAAGATAACCATTAATTTTTCATGACTACATCATCGCTGTTACCTTTACAATTATTAATCTTATTATTAGTTAATGTGTTGAAGTATTGACTCGGATTTCCTTGAGGCGGATTAAAACGCTCTTTAAATTCTCCATTTGTGTACTCTCCAATCACTCTATGCCAGAAATTACAGGCAGGCGTATTCGCGCGTACCTGTGACACCTTCCAGTCGCCTGGGTACATATCAAACAACTTATGCGCTGCCCAGGTCCCCACACCGCTCCGGCGATATTTTTGCATCACAAAGAACTCAGTCATGTAAAATTGCCCTTCGGGATCATACAACAACCGTTCTACCAAAGCAAATCCGGCAATATTCCCGTCTACTTTAAACAAATACGCAAATTTATTGTTGCCACTACTCCAAAATGATTCTAATCCCGGATAAGCTGGATATACTCCATCTTGATCTACATCAAGCTCCAGATAACGGGTGAAATCATATAAATAGTACTGCATTAGTTTGCTTATCGTCTGTTTCCGCTCTTTGGGAACCAGCTCCATTCCAAGTTCCATTTCGTGCACCTCTGCCATTTATGTTTACTACACATCATATAACTTAGTTACTTCAGGAGCAAGTTCATCACTAGTAAATAGCTTTGATCAAAGCCATGGGACAAGAAGAACCGGCTTTACCGTCCTTATTGGGACGGTTTCCGTTTCTGCGAGAAATATAAGGCATAAAGTATGGTGTGAAACTTATACTTTCTTATATTTGGACAAAACATGATAAGATAGAAAGAAGAAATGATATGCAAACTATGGAAAAGGTGAATCACATGAGCGTTCAAAAGAACGATGACCGTAAAAAACTGGATCTAAAGCTACCTCTCATGCCTTGGTTCGTTCAGCAGTTTATTGACTATAAGCGTCCTGATCTATCCCCTTCCACCCTGCTGGAATATATTCGGGACTATGAGTCCTTTTTTGGATGGCTGCGTGCAGAAGGCCTCTCAAAGGCCAGCTCCAATACAGAGATCACTCTGCTGGAATTAGAAACCCTGCATATGGATAGTATTGTTGGATACCGCCTACACCTCACTACCCGAGCTGAAGGAACCAATACACGAGTAACCGTGTCCCGTAAGCTGTCCGCATTACGCTCTTTATTTCATTATTTAAGTCAAATCGCTGAGGACGAGAACTTCTATCCATTGCTTAAGCGAAACATTATGGCTAAGGTTGAAGTTAAACGAACGCATAAACCTAAGGATACTGCTGCTAAATTAAAGGGAAAGATTCTGGAGGATGAGGAACTACTGGAATTCGTGGGGTACATTTTCGAAGGATATGGACGAGATGTTGAAGGAAACAAGCAGGCATTTTATTCCTTTCAATTGAATCGCGAGCGCGATGCCTGTATTGCCAGCTTAATTCTGAATTCTGGCCTTCGTGTATCCGAAGTAGTCAATCTAAATGTGGATGATCTGGATGTTAACAACAAGCTACTCTATGTTACCCGAAAAGGGAACAATGATGAAACCTTCAAAACCCCTGTTTATTTTCGAGAACAAGCTAAAGAAGATTTAGCACTTTATTTAAGCCTACGTCAATCCCGTTATAAAACGCCAAAGAGAGAAAAAGCTTTATTTATCGCTTTGCCCAACGGACGGCAAGAAGGCAAACGCATGACCAAAAGAGCCATTCAAGAAATGATTATTAAATATGCAAAACGCTTTGGTAAGCCCTATCTAACGGTACATAAGCTTCGTCACTCTTTTGCAACAGACTATTATCTGCAAAACGATATTTATAAAACGAAAGAACAACTCGGGCATGCTTCGACAGAAACAACCGAGATCTATGCTCATCTCACGGACAAAACGATGTCTGAGGCGATTGAACGGCGTTTGGATAGTTAATTTTTGCGAAAAGCCGGCCATACCCTATCCGATTTTTGTGGAAAAGGTGTGGCCGGCTCTCTTTTTACATGATTTAGAAAGACTGATCAGATTAGCATTATGTTGAATTATTGGCTTTTCTATTGTGAATTTTTCATATATTGAAATGTTGTAAATAATATCGTTGGCATATTATATAATTAGCTATTTCCGTCCTATTGTTAATGTCAAAAAGCATTTTACCTTTATCCTATCCCCGTATTTCTCCCGGAAGCTTAATAATAGTCACTTTAGCACCCGCAGATAAGCCTCGTTCCTCTGGTGGAACAACAATCAGGCAATCGCTATCCTTGATCGTGACCATCACGGAAGATTCATCTATCGCTGCTGGAATGGCATAAAGGCTGCCATCACGGATTTCTAATCGCGCTCGAACAAATCGGGTAAAGTTGTTCACTCTGTTATAATCTGTGCCGAGTGTGGCGCTCCATTCTGGTAAAAAAGGCTGTGACGCGCTCTGCATTAATCTAATAACCGGACGTGCGAACAATTGAAACCCAACGAAACAAGCACCTGGATTACCTGATAGGGCTAACAGCAGCTTACCACCTCTAACAGCAGCAGTAGTTACACTCCCCGGACGCATCGTCACTTTATTAAATAACATATCTCCACTCTGTTCACGAACCAAATCGCCCATAATATCATAATCTCCTACCGATACTCCACCCGTAGTGATTACAAAATCATAGGTTTCCAGCGCCATCTGTACTTTACTTCGAGCCAGCTCCAGATCATCCACAATAGATCCCAGCATCACAGGCTCCCCACCTGCCTCTTTGACTAAAGCTTCGAGCATTGGTGAGTTGCTGTTTCGAATTTTGCCAGGCTGTAGTGGTTCATGTACCTCTAGCAGTTCTGTGCCTGTCGCAAAGATAGCTACCTTAGGCCGGCGATAGACTTTCACTGTATGTATGCCAAACGCCGCCAGAACAGCTATATCCCCTGCAGAGATTAACCGCCCCGCTGGCAGCACTAGCTCACCAGAGCTTAACTCCAGCCCCATCGGTGTGATATTAGACTTCGCTTCCTGCTTCTTTCGAATACCTACGTAAGTCTTTCCTTCCTCCTCACGTGTCTCCGTTACTTCTAGCTTAACTACAGTATCTGCCCCTGACGGCACTTGTGCTCCAGTCATTATCCTTGCTGCTGTTCCCGAAGTTATATCTACCGAGGCCACAGCGCCACATGGAATATTGTCCACCATTTCTAACCATACAACTTGTCCATTTACACAGTGATTGGTATCCGCTGCGATAATCGCATATCCATCCATGCTTGAACGGTTAAACGCGGGAAAGGGATGTGGAGCAATCACTTCCTCAGCTAAATAACGACCACAACACTCATTCAAAAAGACCTCCTGTGGCTCTAGTGGATTAGCAAATTTGATTATTTTAGCTTGTGCCTCTTTTACTTGAAGCGCTCTGCGCTGAAATTTTTGATCCGTCATACCATACCTCCGCTCTAAATCGTCCGTTTTTGTAGTACATACAATAGGTACTATTTTAACATGAGTCATCCTGATGTAAAACGAATAGCAGAAACGGCAAAATCCCTTACCGATTTCAGCTAAGAAGTTGCAAAAAAAAGATGCGATCACAAGATCACATCTCCTACAAATCATTTCTAGGATGCTCTAATTACCTTCACATCTCCAGGAATTACTTTCTCCCCTTCATACAGCATGAATCGTCCATGTTGCCACTCCACACGCAGAAGTCGAGAATCATCTGATTGATATTGCCATACATGCTGCTCTCCACCATTCATAAAAGGGGTTTGACCTAGGGCAGCAACATATCCTTCATACTCTTCCTCCAGAAAAAATGTATAATCGTCCAGTTCAAGTGTTGTTGGAACCTCAGCAGGATTATCTAAGCGCCCATCAATAGGTTTATATAAACCATATTGCAGCTGTTCCCGCTCCTCAATATGCAAATAGGCAATTTGACTACCATCTCTTAAGGTCAGTACTACCGCATTTCGTCCACGATTATGGGTCCTGCCGGTTACCTCGTAGGTAACGAGCGATACTTCACAGATGTCTCCGGGAGACAAATTAAGCATACTTTTCTGAACTTCCTGTGCCGCTGGTTTGGAGAAAAGATTACCAATACGTTTCCATATACTCAACTTGATCGTTCCCCCTACATAAATGCAGAAATAATTAAAGCTCCCGTAATTTGCAGTGAGCCTGATAATAAGCCGTACCCGATTTTGCCAAGCTGTGTACCATGATCCAGATCCAGATTCCCCCATTTAGCTAGGAGGAGACGGACCGTTCTTTCCAATATAAGCAAAAGAAAAAAAGATACAATCGAGACCAGCAAAGCATCTGGCAGACTGTTAGAAGCAGCTATCGATGACGATAAAATGAAAGCCTGTGCCAATAGCTTCATCACAAAACGTGTAGTCACTGCCATATTTCCAGCCTTTAACTCTTCTAAATCATTGTATCGAGTGAAAAGTGAATCTACGAACATCAGCACAAACAGCAACACCGCGCCGCTCACTGTCCACACGACCATGGACACCAGGATATGGAAATCCATTCTATAGCCCCCGCTTATTCATTTTGCATGCCTGTCATAAGCATAGATAAAGCGAAGAGGAAACGATATTCCTGTCTCCCCTTCGCCTGTGAACATCAGCCGTGAAACGGCTAAGATCAAATGTTATTGCTTCTCGTATTGTTTCATCAGAGCAGCCAATTCATCTTCCACTGCTTGATCTTTATTCAATTTCTCGAACTCATCATCAAGTGATTTGTTGCCCGAGCTCATCTCGTTGCTAGCTTCTGCTTGAGCTTCTGCTTGCATCATTTTTTCTTCCATACGTTTCAGGCCGGCAGATGCGGAATCAGAGCTGAAACCACTCATAGCTTTATTAATTTCAGTTTGAGCTTTGGCAGCATTATAACGAGCAACCAAGGTTTCGCGTTTGTTCTTCATTTGAGTAAGTTGCTTACGCATTTCGTCAAGCTTCCCACGAAGATTATCCGCAGATGCTTTGTTCTGATCGAAGCTTGCTTTGTATTCTATCAGTTTAGCCTCAGCAGCCTTCTTCTCTTCCAGTGCACGGCGAGCCAGATCAACATTACCAGCTTGAGCTGCAGCATGTGCCTGTTGTGTACGTTTGTTAACAAGCGCTTCCTGCTCTTCATACAGCTGCTTGAACTTCTTCTCAATAGCGATTTGAGCCGCTACCGCTTTTTCTGCATCTTCCAAATCTTCGGTCATATCACGAATGTACTGATCGGTCATCTTAATCGGGTCTTCTGCTTTGTCGATAATCGCATTCACGTTAGACATTGTTAAATCGCGCAATCTTTTAAATATAGACATGGTTTCATTCCTCCAAAAGATAATTTAAATACTCACTTGATATCTTTTACGCAGAATTGCCAATCCCGTTTCACATTTGTTGCGCTAAATATTGAATTACTTTATTATTTACGATCTCAACGACCTCTTTAATACCTTCTTTCGTGAGATCTTCATAATGAATGCCCATAACCACTGTGACCGTCCTGTTTAAAGCCTCAGCTACCCTAATGGCTATATCTTCGCTTATCGTATGCTCTTTATGATGAGGAACAGCAGAGGTCTGCACTTCTACCCGCTCTCCATTTAAATACGCAGTACTTGCCGCTCCAATATGACGTATGCCCCCACTAATTACGAGTAAAAGATCACGTCCGACAGGCGTCGCCGTCAGCTCAATATCCTCGGGGTTAATCTTGTTAGAAGTCAATAGTATCTCCTCACTACTCCACTTTATATAATGCCACGTATTTCATCCAAGGATTGAATATTCTCTTGAACCATGAATTGCTCAAGCTCTTCAACTAGCTGACTACCTGCTCTTAAATTCATAAAATTGTAGGTTCCCACTTGGATTACCGAAGCACCTGCCATAATAAATTCAATAATATCCGTTGCTGTGGTGATGCCTCCCATTCCGATCACAGGAATAGATATGTTCTGTGCAACTTGATGCACCATGCGCAAAGCAACTGGCTTAATCGCTGGTCCGGACAGTCCGGCATACAAGTTATTAAATACACTACTTCTCCGTCGCACATCAATTTTCATCCCGGAAATGGTGTTGATCAGCGAGACAGCATCTGCTCCCTCTGCCTCACACATTTGCGCCATCTCAACGATATTCTCAGCACCTGGAGACAGCTTAACCGCAAGTGGTAGCCTAGTGGCACGTCTAACAGCTTGTACTACTTTTTGCGCTTCTGAAGTCTTAATTCCAAATGCAATTCCGCCCTCTTTTACATTTGGACAGGAAATATTCAACTCAATCATATCAACAGCTGGTTTACCTGCGCTTGATCGAAGATCTGCATCACGCTGGATCATTTCTGCTCCAAGTACGTAATCTTCAAGCGTCCCGCCCCCAAGGTTCACCAAACGGGCTGTATCGAGTGTTTCCCAATAAGGGCATTCTTTTTCCAAGAACGCAGCTACACCGGGATTCTCCAATCCTACACTATTCAGCATGCCAGAGGCTGTCTCATAAACTCGAGTGCCAGGGTTACCTGCTTTTGGATGGAGGGTGAGCCCTTTCCCTGAGATTCCACCTAGCAAAGATACATCATACAGCTTTCCATATTCACGACCAAAGCCGAATGTTCCTGAAGCCATTACAATCGGATTCTTAAAATGAACGCCTGCAATTGTTGTACTCATCTTAGTCATGGAAAATCACCTCCTCAGAAAGGAACACGGGTCCGTCTGCACAGGCTTTTCGCTGACCATCACGACAAGAAACACTACAAACAAGACAGGCACCAATGCCGCAAGCCATTCGATTCTCTAGAGAGAGATAAACTTTTGTATTGCTACCCGCCTCTTCGGCCGCTACGCCTTTAAGCTGTGCAGCTTTAAGCATAGGATGTGGGCCGCAAACGAAAACATGATCATATTGACTAAAATCCACACGATCCAAAATAAATCCGCCTACATCTACTGTAAGCTCGGCTGCTAATGGACGAAAAGCTTCTGTCCGGTAAGCTTCCCGACTAAAACCTAGAAAGATATCACAACTAGGCAGCTGCTTCGCACAATAATATAGAGGCGCTATTCCAATTCCACCACCAATAAGTGCAACCTTGCCTTCGACCTGCGGGAATCCCGTGCCAAAAGGCCCTTCAAGCTCCACTGAGTCACCAGGAATCAACCGTGAAAATATCTCAGTGCCTTCCCCCACTACGTGATATAAAAATTCGACACTATCTTCTTTTACTTCATGTATACTTAACGGTCTGGAAAGGATCGGATAAGCATCCCATGCCCGTAACATGTAGAATTGACCCATTTCACCGCCGCTATTCGTTTCAACTTTAAGGTGGTACACTCCGTCAGTTAGCCGATCGTTACTTAAAACCATCCCCACGTTATCAAGCTCCTTCAAATTTTATCTTTATTAAGATTGCCTTAGAAGGAGTATAAAATCTGTGACAAACTTCACATTCAAAGCGCGCTATCCCTTTTTCCAGATCCCGCGTTCATAAGGTTTGGGTACATTACGTACGCTTCCAAGCGCCTCTTCCGCATGTAAAGCCCAATAGGGATCGCTCAACATCCCACGGCCAACGGCTATCAGCTCTGCCCGTTCTTCCGCGACGATGGACTGTGCCTCAGTAAAGGATTCAAGCCGCCCCACTGCAATTACAGGCACCTGTAATTCACTACGGATAAACTCTGCCAGATCCACTTGATAAGCAGGGCCTGCACCCGGCCCTCCATTTGAACCTATAGGACCTTCTCCTCCAGAAGAAACATGGAACAGATCCACTCCAGCATTCTTATACCGTCGGCAAATATCCAGAGCGTATGCAGCATCATATCCACCCTCTACATATTCCTTCGCAGATATTCTCATAATCAATGGCATGTCTACAGGAACCACTTCTCGGACTGCTTTAACTACATGTTCTCCGAACAACGCAGGATCTTGTCCATATTCATCATCTCTTGTATTAGTCAATGGAGAATGAAACTGGTGAATTAAATAACCATGTGCACCATGAATTTCAACCGTATCAAATCCTGCCTCTATAGCTCTGCGTGCCCCTTCACGGAAGGCCTCAATTAATTCTGAAATTCCTTTTTTAGAAAGAGCCCGTGGCGTTTTGAAATTAGCATCAAAAGGAATTGCTGATGGAGCCACTGGCGGCTCTGCATCCACAGCTTTTCGTCCAGCATGTCCTAATTGAACAGCGATTTTTGATCCATACGCATGTACACCATCCGTGATTCTACGATAAGCTTCAATTTGCGAATCACTCCAGATTCCTGTATCTCGATTAGTGATTCTACCATCTGGATGTACGCCAGTCATTTCCATGATAATAAATCCTGTACCGCCTATAGCACGGCTTACATAATGAACATAATGCCAATCATTAGGGATGCCATCCTCTTTATCCACCGAATACTGGCACATAGGTGGCATGACAATACGATTCTTCAGCGATAACCCCTTCAATTCATACGGTGCAAACAAATCAGACATTCATGTCTCCATCCTTCCGTAATCTATAATTGACTCGGGAATTCCCCGTTCTATTAGTATACACGCATTGGTTCCTTCAAGAAATCTTAACCAATACTGTATTGTTATCAGCATAAATCTACCCATCTATGGAGATAACAATTAAGAATATGACGGTGATCAGATAGTAAAGGAGGCAGATGGGGATGTATTTTCAAAGGAGAGGTCAGAAACTGCTTGTAATATTAGGAACAATCATAACTATGCTATTCCCAACCTATTCTTCAGAGGTTGCGTCAGCGCCTGTACAGAGTCAGAAGACTCCGCAAGAACAAACACAAAGTGTACCCGCTTCAGACGAAGATTCGGCAATTTCAGCAGGTAGCGCTGCTACAAATAGTTCGACGCTTAACAGCAATAAAAACACTAAAGGTCTGACATTAAGTCAGCTGTTACACAAATACCCAGAGACTTTTAAGACTAGTGGACCTCGGAATAAAGTCATAGCACTTACTTTTGATGATGTTCCTGATCCAAGATTTACCCCCCAATTGCTTAACATCCTGAAAAAATATAATGTCAAAGCAACCTTCTTTGTGGTGGGAAGCCGAGCAAAAAAACATCCAGCTTTGGTGAAAAGAATGATTAGAGAAGGACATGCGATTGGAAATCACTCGTATAACCACCCTCAGTTTGTGAAGCTAGCGATGAATGATTTCCGATCACAAATCATAAAGACCGAGGATATTATACAAACCTTGGCCGGATATAAACCACGACTAATTCGCCCTCCCTATGGGGATATCAGTGAACAGCAGCTTAAATGGGCAAAAAGCCATGGCTACACGCTCGTGAATTGGAATGTGGACTCATTGGACTGGAAAGGACTTTCCAAAAACCAAGTCAGGAATAATATTCTAGCCCATATTGGAAGAGGAGCGATTATTCTTCAGCACGGTGGAGGCGGTCCAGGTAGTCATCTACAGGGAACAATTCAGGCTTTACCTGAAGTAATCACTATTATGCGCAAGCGGGGTTATACATTCGTTACCGTTCCTCAATTACTACAAGTGTCCAAAAGTAAATAAATTACCCAAAAATATATATTTAATAATACGCAAAAAAACGGAGGCAGCCGCTAAGGACTCCCTCCGTTTCCTGTGTAACCTTATTTTAGAACTTTTCATATCTCATAGGTATTCTCTCTATTTTTATCTATCTATTTAACAATGTATAATTGTACATATTGATAACCGAATGATGATACAAAGCTTTGGCTACCAGGGATAAAGATATCGATACGATTGCCTTTTATAGCACCGCCCACATCCGTTGCCGTTGCTAAGAATGCATCTTTAGGCAATCCATCATGTGAATGGCCTGTCACCAATACTTTGGTACCGAGAGGAATCACATTTGGATCAACAGCAATAGTTCCAAGCTTGAGAGGATTTCCGAAATAATCTACTGCACCCCATCCGCCGTTCTCACTGCTTGCAGAAGAATAAGCTGAAGCTTTGACTTGAATCGATTTGTCATAATTAAAGGACTTACCCCATGCTTCAACTGTTTTGGACTCTGAGTTTACATTCAGACTTGGTGTAATCACTGGTGATTTGTCAGTTGTAGTTACGGACTCAGCCTGCATCTTACTAGGGATAGTAATTTCAAGACCTTCGTAAATGTTAAGTGCTGCAACGTTTGGGTTTGCTTTCATTAATTCATTCACACCTACATTATATTGCTTGGACAAAGTATAAAAAGTGTTGCCATCCTTAGCGATATGAACGCTGTCTGCATGAGCTGGAACGGCATGCAGTAATGCACTGATTCCCATAATTGCAGCAAAGGTTTTAATTGTTCTAAATCTGTTCTTCATAATTGCCTCCTCATTAGATGGGCGTGAACGGTATCACTTCCGTATACGCTCGTGTACATTTTAAGTACTTATGTACATCCCGTGTGTGATTTCATGATGTGTTGCAGTCTTTTGTAAAACTGACAGGACTTAATATATCACAATTTTGTAACCTGTGCTTATGTAATTGTTACCATTGTGAAAAATCAAGTTTCAATATTGTCATTTTTTCGGATTGTGGTTAACATATTTTTCATTATGTAAACTTCTTTAAAAGATACATGCTCCTTTTTTTGAAATTATCATATAAAATTCCCGAATATTTTACATAGCGTTAACATTTCATGCTTTATCCAATAGTAGAATGATAGAATATGATAAATAGAATAGATATAGACAACGAATCATATTTGGAGGTCCCATGAATACAGAAGAAAATAAAAACAACCAAAGCAGCCCAGCCACTGCTTACCTCAATAGAGATTTGAGCTGGATCGAATTTAACCGACGGGTGCTGAAAGAAGCTCAAGACCCTGATAATCCGCTAATGGAACGGGCTAGATTTCTGGCTATCGTCTCAAGCAACCTTGATGAATTCATAAGCGTTCGAGTGGCAGGAATTCAAGATCAAATCCGGGCAGGCTATACTAAAAAAGATTTCACTGGCTATACCCCTTCCGGGCTATACAAACGTCTCATCAAGCGAGTTACCAAAATTGTTGCCGACCAATACCGGATTTTCCGTGATATTTCACGGAGTTTGCATAAAGAAGGTATCGTTTTTGTGGATTATGAGGATCTCACTCATGCACAGGAACAGTCCATAGAACAATATTACCGGGATATCATTTATCCTGTACTTACGCCAATGGCTGTAGATCAGAGTCGACCGTTTCCACTCGTTCATAGCCAATTTATCTATTTAGCAGTAGTTCTTACTCGTAAGAATGGCCTTGAAGAAGAGCCTTTTTTTGCTATTCTGCAAATTCCATCTAATCTGCCAAGATGTATCCCGCTACCACACCGGTCTAACAGTAAGAAACGGCAGTTCGTATTTATAGAGGATGTCATCCGTCATCACATACAAACTTTATTTAGTGGTTATGAGCCCGTTGCCGTTAGTGAATTTCGTTTGACCCGCAACTCTGATCTCACGATCGACGAAGAAGGGGCCGAGGATCTTCTAGAAGAGATTGAAAAGGAGCTGCGCAAGCGTCGCCGCGGTGTTCCAGCAAGACTTGAAGTACAAAAAGGAATTCATCCATATGCCTTGGAACAGCTGCAAGCTGAGTTTGAACTTGAAGATTTCGTATTCGAAATTGAAGGTCCGCTAGATCTAAGTTTCCTTCGTAATTTCGCCGGCAGCATTAAGGGCTTTAGTTACTTAAACTATCCAAGCATTGAACCCGTCTACCCTGCTGAATTTGAAGAGAACGAGGATTTCTTCGAGGTATTACGTGAGCGAGATGTTCTGGTCTACCACCCTTACGAATCCTTTGATGCGATGACGGACTTTATCATTCAAGCCTCAGAGGACGAACAAGTGATGGCCATTAAGATGACTTTATACCGTGTGAGCGGAAACTCTCCTCTGATCACTGCACTCGCTAATGCTGCTGAATCCGGAAAACAGGTAACAGTGGTTGTTGAGTTAAAAGCCAGATTTGATGAGGAACGTAACATCGCTTGGGCTCGCCAACTTGAAAAATCCGGATGCCATGTCGTTTATGGTCTTGTTGGACTCAAAACACATGCCAAAGTCACCTTGATTGTCCGTCAGGAGGGCCATGAATTACGTCGTTACGTGCATGTAGGCACAGGAAATTACAATGACAGTACCGCCAAAGTCTACACGGATCTAAGTCTATTTACTGCTCAAAGCGATATCGGACTTGATGCTTCCGAGTTGTTTAATCAAATGACTGGCTATTCCGCTGATTTTGACTGGAATTCCTTCATTGTAGCTCCAACGGACATGAGCCTTTCCTTACAAAAGCTGATGAAGCGTGAAGCGGAGCATGCTGCAGCTGGAAGACCTGCACGTATCATTGCCAAAATGAACTCACTCTCTAATCAACAAGTCATCGACGATTTATATGGTGCCGCACAGGCCGGTGTATCTATCGATTTAATCGTCCGGGGGGTTTGTTGTCTTCGTCCGGGGATTGAAGGCTTGAGCGAAAACATTACGGTTCGCAGTATTGTTGACCGTTTTCTGGAGCATTCAAGAATTTACTATTTTGAAAATGGCGGGAAGCCTGAGGTGTATTTATCCAGTGCAGACTGGATGACTAGAAACCTAACCCGACGGATCGAGCTCATGTGTCCGGTAAGAGACAGCAATATTCGTAAACAAATCGTTAAGATCCTTGAACTATCCCTTAAAGATAATGTGAAGGCCAGCTTCTTACAGCCTAATGGGTATTACGAGCAACCAGACGACAAAAAGGCCCCTTTCCGGAGCCAGTTCGCAGCAATGGATGTTACACGTTGGAAGGAAAATCGAGTTTAACCTTCACCGCCCAAGCATTCTTAAATGCTTTCAAGGCGTTCTCAATGTCCTCTAGACCAATCAGAAGCGCTGAAGTGCCCTCAAGATCCAGATTAAGAGTATTGCCGTGGAGATTAGCTTTCAGGCCGCTTACAATCCCGATCTCTGTGCTGTCTAGTGCAATGCTTAGCTGTACAAGCGATCCGAGCTTATGAATCCACTCTTCGTCGGAAGGCAGTAAAATGTCCTTATACATCTGGGACAATTTCTGCTTCCGGCTTTTTGTGCTATACGAGGCAATCATCGCGCACAGGATAAGCTGGCGGTGTGTCAATCCGCGAATCGGTGAATTCATCAGCCAATACAGGGTGTGTCGTTTAGATTGATAATAGTTAATGTTAGACCCTGTTCGATGTAGCATGATGGATACATAAATTAACATCTCATGTTCAGCTTTATTCTCCTCATCCTTGAACGCGTCAAACAGACTTAGAGCAAGCTTGTTAATATGATCTAAATACCGTTTAGAAGTACGAATATCAAACCGAATAATCGTATTTAAACTGTATTCAAGCGCACTGTCCCGCACCGGTTGCTCCGGCTTCAGTAGATCATGTAGCATACCTTCCCTGAGCCCCTCCCCGCTGATTACAGCCTGGCTAGCCCCAATATACTGATATACCGTATGGAAAATAATCAACCCGGATACGATGATATCTGCTCGACTCTTAGACAACCCGTCTAAGTCTTTACGCTTATCATAAGGCATTGAAGGTAATATGTTCATAAAATGCTCAATCGTCTCACTGGCCATGGTGTAACCGTGAGAGTTAGGTAATGAGTATGCTCTAGTCTTTTGATCCAGCTTACCTAGAGAACGAACCGTACCTCCCAGACCAAACAGTGGAAGACCTGCTGTTGAGTTAAGCCAATCATGCTCTACCAATCTCCCCAGAACATAGGTCTCGAGCTTCTGAATCTGCTCTCCATTCCAGTTCCCGCCTTGACCAAACATAAGATTGGTATTCACCGCTCCGAACGGAAAGGAAATACTATGTTGATAACGCCGCCCGCGAAAAAGTGTGATTTCAGTACTCCCGCCACCAATATCGATGACATAACCATCTTCAACATTAAATGCATTTATGACACCTAAGAAGCCAAAGTAAGCTTCCTGATGACCACTGATAACCTCAATTGGTATGGTTGAAGCTTCTGACAAAAAGGCAATAATTTCACTGGAGTTAGCAGCATTTCTGATTGCCGCTGTAGCGCCCGCACGAATGGTCTCGACATCAAAAGCATTGCAGATCTCCTTAAACTGGCGCAAGACTGGAATGATCGTCTCCATATCCTTCTGCTCCAGTCGACCTTCCTTCGTAATCTTCTCACTAAGACGTGCAGAGTACTTACACTCCTTGATGATCTTATAGCCTCCCTCCGGCGTAGTATCATAGATTACAAGACGTATGGAGTTAGAACCAATATCGATAATGCCTATCCGGCGCAGATCATCTCTCATTATGTATGTACTCCTTTTCAAGTTGATTGACCATCTATTATACATGGTTCACATAAATAAATGAACTCAGTCCATTATATCCTCAAATTATGCAACTGTTAAAAAATAAAGCAGCACCCGGATAACTTGCCCGAGCGCCGCTTCGATTTGACTTACTTATAACACTTTACTTAAAAAATCCTGTGTACGTACATGCTGAGGATTTCCGAATACTTGTGCAGGTGTACCCTGCTCTACAATCACACCGCCATCCATAAATAGAATACGGTCGCCCACTTCGCGTGCAAAGCCCATCTCATGCGTAACAATGACCATTGTCATCCCATCTTCTGCAAGCTTCTTCATAACCTCCAGCACCTCACCGACCATCTCTGGGTCAAGTGCTGAGGTTGGCTCGTCAAAGAGCATCACATGAGGCTGCATCGCCAGCGCACGGGCAATCGCGATCCGCTGCTTCTGTCCTCCGGACAGTTGAGCAGGATATGCATCCTTTTTATCTTCAAGGCCTACAGTCTTGAGCAGCTCCATTGCGAATTTTTCAGCTTCGGACTGCTGCTGTTTTTTCACCTTAATCGGCGCTAGTGTAATGTTCTGCAGAACTGTTTTGTGAGGAAAGAGGTTAAACTGCTGAAATACCATTCCCATCTTCTCACGTGTAACATTAATATCGTGCTTTTTGGAGGTAATAGATTCACCTTCAAAAGTGATTTCGCCACCAGTTGGCTGCTCCAGGAGATTCAAACAGCGTAGAAAGGTACTTTTACCCGATCCACTCGGTCCGATAACGACGACGACCTCACCTTTATGAATCTCCAAGTCAATTCCCTTGAGAATTTCCAGCTTCCCATAATTTTTTTGCAAGTTCTTAACGGCGATCATCGGTATTCAGCCTCCTTTCCAGTCTACCTAGGATCTTCGATAGCGTAAATGTCAGCACAAAGTACATAAATGCGATAATTACAAGTGGTGTCATACCATCGTAAGAAATCGTTGTAACCGTACGTGCTTGAAACATCAAATCCGTAACGCCGATAAAAGAAATAATCGATGATTCCTTGATAATGGTAATAAATTCATTTCCGATTGCCGGAAGAACACTCTTGAGTGCCTGCGGGAGTATGATATGGCGCATAGTCATCCCTTGCTTCATTCCAAGCGAACGGGCTGCCTCCATTTGTCCACGATCTACCCCTTGTATCCCAGCACGGAAAATCTCTGCAAGGTAAGCAGAACTGTTAATGGATAAAGTGATTGCCCCCGACTGAATCGGTGTAAATTCAATCCCGAATGTAGCCAATCCATAATGGATCAGAAACAGTTGTACAAGCATAGGTGTACCACGAAGGAATTCTACCCAGGCTGTTGCCAAGAAGCGAAGCACACCCCATTTGGACATACGTAGCAAGGAAACAATAATCCCTAGAATAAAACCAAAGAAGACGCCTAGAACAGCAAGCAGCAAGGTATACTGCAAACCGGTTAGGAAAAAATCACGATAATCATAAGCCATTTTAAATAAAGTAATGTCCATAACCTATCCTCCCATCTCCAAAAAAATAGAAAATAGCTTATTGTCGCTATTTTCTGTATACACATACAATTTACTTTAGCAGACTTTAAAAATATCCGTTGTTTCTTTACTTCGTGCTATCTGCAAGCTCACTAGCTGCTGTTACGTACTCATCAATTTTACCTTCTGAGTTTAAACGTGTCAGCGTGCTATTTACTTGATCCAGTAGCTCTTTGTTTCCTTTTTTAATACCAATAGCATAACCGTCATCTTCAACTTCTGGCTTAGCATCAGTAATTACAAGACCAGGAACATTCTTAACGAATGATTTGGCGACGGGCCCTTCAATGATAGCAGTATCTACACGATTGGATTGCAATTGTAGAACGATTTCGGAGATTTTACCAAGCGAAGTGATTTTCGCTCCCTCGACTCCTTTAGCAATTTCTTCTTGAATGGATCCAGTCTGCACACCAATTTTGGTACCTTTTACAGCATCCATAGTGGCGTATTTATCTTTGTCCGCTTCGCGCACAACAATCGCTTGCTCAGCCTTGTAATAAATGTCTGAAAGGTCAACAGCCTTTTTACGTTCTTCCGTCGGGCTAAGTCCAGAAATTACAATATCTACTCTTCCGCTGGACAATTCGTTTAGTAGTGAGTCGAATGGCAAGTCCTTAATTACAAGTTCAGCACCCATATCAGCAGCAATTTCCTTAGCGATATCGATATCGAAGCCCACAATAGTATCTTTACCGTCTACTACTTTATGGAATTCGTACGGAGGAAAATCTGCACTTGTACCCATAGTAAGCTTCTTAGTAGCCCCACCGTTAGTTGCATTTCCACTTGCAGCGGTATCACTATCATTTTTATTTTGACCGCAGCCTGACAACAGGCCTACTGCTAATAACATACCTAAACTAAGTTTACCCCATTTGTTCATTTCTATATCTCCCCTATTCGTATGAAAAAAATCCAAGTTGTCTCTTTGACCGACTTATTATAAATCAGAACGCATGAATATGCAAAGGCATAATTGTGACAATAACTTCCTTTTATTGGGTTTCAAAGCAAAGAATTCATTCTTCTGAAACATATTATTCAACATTTATTCAAATTTTATATAATTTTATACATTTTTACTATTCCCTAACTTAACCAAATCATGCGGCAAATCGCCTCTTATTTTCATCAAAAAAAGGAGTGCACTTAAAGTATGAGTTATACTTCAGTGCACTCCCTTATTATCCTATTACGGAATCTAATGAATCCTTATTCCGTAATTTCATTATAAATATCAATGTACTGTTGCGCCGATACATTCCAGCTATAATCTCCAGCGAATGCGTTTTTCGTAATCTTTTTCCAGTGTTCAGGCTGCTTGTATAATGAAATCGCCCGGCGAAGTGTAAACATCATATCGTGGGCGTTGTAGTTACTGAATGTAAAGCCGTTCCCTTCACCGGATTCTTCATTATAAGCTTGAACTGTGTCATTCAGGCCACCAGTTTCCCGCACAACAGGTATGCTGCCGTAGCGTAAAGCGAGAAGTTGACTGATTCCGCAAGGCTCAAACTTGGAAGGCATCAGAAAGATATCACTAGCAGCATATATTTTGCGTGAGAGTGCATCATTAAAGAGGATTTGTGAAGATAGCTTTGTCGGATAACGCCAAGCCGCTTCCTTAAACCATCGCTCATAGGACTCATCCCCCGTTCCAAGCAGAACAAATTGAATGTCATCCTTATACAATAGCTCATCCAATACACGCGTAAGCAAATCTAAACCTTTGGAATCCACAAGACGAGTAACCATAGCCACCATCGGAATATTAGCATCCACAGGTAGTCCTAATTCCTCCTGCAAGGCTAATTTATTCTCCGTTTTCTTCGCCAGATTAGAACGATAACGGGTAACAAGACTTGTATCCGTTGCAGGATTATAACTTTTTGTATCAATTCCATTCACAATACCGCTCAAAACATCCGCTCGCGCATTCAATAATCCATCCAACCCGTAACCATAATATGGTGTTCGAATTTCTTCCGAGTAGGTTGGACTTACTGTGGTGACACGGTCGCTATATACAATGCCACCTTTTAAGAAATTCACATTCCTGTAATACTCCACGCCTCCAAAATAACTGCTGTCCAGACCCAATAGCTCACCAAGCACTTCATAAGGAAACACACCCTGATACAGCAGGTTATGTATGGTAAATACACTTCGCATTTCGCTGTAAAATGGATTGTGTCGATAATGACCCTGAAGCAGCATTGGGATTACAGCCGCATGCCAATCATGGCAATGCAAGACGTCGGGCTGAAAATCAATAGCTGGCAGACACTCCAGCACCGCACGATTATAGAACGCGAAGCGTTCCCCATCGTCCATATATCCGTAGATTCCGTCCCGTCCAAAATAATATTCATTGTCGATAAAGTAAACGGGAATACCGTCATAAACCATATGTTCGATCCCGCAGTATTGATTACGCCAGCCGATTGGCACATACACTTCTGTTAAATGCTCCAATTTTGAAGTGAACTTTTCTGGAATCCCACGATATTTAGGCAAAATCACTCGTACATCCACCCCGGCACCCTTCAGCGCTTTAGGTAATGCCCCAATGACATCGGCCAGACCACCCGTTTTGATAAATGGATGAGCTTCAGCTGCGGCAAATAAAACTTTCATGATTATTTCCCCCTTTAAAGTGTACGGATTCTCTATTCGTTCTTTAATCTATGACTCATTTGCCTCTTTACTCTTACCCACTCGTGACGTTTTCTTAAACACCAGGAAGCTAAAAGGCGGTAATGTTAGCTCTATACTGTTCACCTGATTATGCCATTCCAACTTTTTGCTCTTCTGAGGCAAGTTGTGTATACCCGAACCTCCGAACGCTATATCTTCCGAGCTAAAAAGTTCTTCATAAGTCCCTGGGCGTGGAACACCTATACGATACTGTTGGCGCTGGACAGGTTGAAAATTGATGATAAACAGCAACGTATCTCCAGGCTTCTTGCCTTTACGCAAATATGAAATTACGCTTTGTTCATTGTCATCTGCATCAATCCATTGATAACCCTCTTGGGAATGATCAAGCTCCCACAGGGCTTTCTCCGAGCGATACAGTTTATTAAGTGCAGCAGTGTAAGCTAGCATGCCGCGATGGCTGTCATAGTCCAGCAGTAGCCAATCCAGCTGTTCCTGATCCTTCCACTCGATAAATTGACCAAATTCTCCACCCATGAACAGGAGTTTCTTTCCGGGATGAGATATTTGATAACCGAGCAGTTGTCTAAGTCCTGCGAACTTTTGCTCATAAGAACCTGGCATTTTGTCCAGTAATGACTTCTTGCCATGTACAACCTCGTCATGTGATAACGGTAATGCATAATTTTCGGCATAAGCATAACATATTGGAAATGTTAATAAATTATGATGATGAGGGCGCCCCCAAAAATCATGTTCTATGTAGCCCAATGTGTCATTCATCCATCCCATATTCCATTTGTAGTTAAAACCGAGGCCACCTTCATGAGCTGGCGCTGTAACTCCCGGCCAAGCACTAGATTCTTCTGCCATCATTAATGCCTTAGGAAAATACTGAAATATCGCTTTATTCAGGTTCTGAATAAACTTAATGGCTTCTAAATTCTCCAGACCACCATTCACATTACGTCGATATTGATGAGCTTGTTTCTCAAAATCGAGACGTAGCATACTGGTAACCGCATCTACACGCATCCCGTCAATATGATAATATTCAAACCAAAAGAGTGCATTAGAAATGAGGAACGAAGAAATCTCAGGCTTGCTGAAGTCGAACGATAGGGTTCCCCAGCCTGGTTTTTCCGCTAACATTGGATCTGCATATTCATAAAGTGGCGAGCCATCAAACATTCTTAAACCGTGTGCATCCTTTGCAAAATGGGCCGGAACCCAATCCAGAATGACACCAATTCCAGCTTGATGCAAATGATCGATTAAATACATCAACTCATGGGGTTCACCATATCGGCTCGTAGCCGCAAAATACCCCGTGCCTTGATAGCCCCATGACAAATCGTATGGATGCTCAGCAAGCGGCATAAACTCAACATGGGTATAACCCATTTCCACCAAATAAGGAATTAATAATTCACTCATTTCCTGATAGCTGTAAAATTCCCCATCTTCTTTTTGACGCCAAGTTCCAAAATGCATCTCATAAATGTTCATCGGTTGATGATATGGAGCTTTACTCTTTCTCCGCCATGCAGCATCTCCCCAACGATAACCACTGAGATCCGTAACAACGGAAGCAGTCGCCGGTCGAACCTCAGCTTTGAAGGCAAAAGGATCCGCTTTTAGGAAGCTGGAGCCATCACTGGCAACAATCCTGTATTTGTAAAAAGTTCCCGGCTGTATTCCCGGAAAAAAACGACTCCAAAATCCTGAATCGGGTATCTTATATAACGAGTCCATGTCCTGCGTTCCATCCCAGCCATTATGATCACCAGCTAGTCCTACATATGTCGCATGAGGAGCCCACACGGTAAAGCGCACGCCCGTAACGCCTTCTTCAGCGGCAGTGTGCGCACCCAGCATAGAATAGCTGCGATAATTGGTGCCCTCATGGAACAAATAAATATCAGCAGCTGACGGAAGGGTATCGATTGTTGCTTTTTCAGCCAATTCTACACCACCTTTTTTGAATGCTTGTACCTATTACATTACCCGAATATTACCATTTTGAAAATGATTTGATGTGAAAACAAAAGATTTTCTGATAAAGAAATATTAATTGTAATTTTTCTTTTTACACAGCAATATACTTCACCTATGTCGTTTCAAGTGCTTGTCGTGAGTTTATATATCAAGCATTGACAAAATAAATGGGAGGGATAACAAATGAATAACAAAAAAGATTGTATCGCCATGCTCTTGGCAGGAGGGGAAGGCCGCAGATTGGCTCCCTTGACTTCCAGTATGGCTAAGCCTGCAGTCCCTTTCGGTGGACAGTATAAAATTATTGATTTCCCACTAAGTAATTGTGTAAACTCTAAAATTGATACAGTAGGTGTCCTGACGCAATATGAAGCTGAATCCTTACATGAACACATCGGT
Source organism: Paenibacillus sp. Marseille-Q9583 (assembly GCF_976954365.1). NCBI lineage: Bacteria > Bacillati > Bacillota > Bacilli > Caryophanales > Paenibacillaceae > Paenibacillus > Paenibacillus sp. Marseille-Q9583. The sequence goes on along the minus strand of NZ_CDRJTB010000023.1, from coordinate 32,530 downwards.
GAAGGTGAGCCTTGGGGCTTACATAGTCAAAAGGATAAAGGTGTAACCCTGCTTCCTTCCGGTGTTGAAGGCAGAGATAGCTATACAGGAACTGCTGATGCAATTTATAAAAACATTGAGTATATCGATAGCCGCAATCCAGAACATGTTCTCATTCTATCCGGTGATCATATTTACCATATGGATTACCGAAAAATGTTGGATTACCATGTAGAGAAGGCTGCAAAAGCCACCATCTCCGTAATGGAGGTGCCTTGGGATGAAGCCAGTCGTTTTGGAGTGATGAACGTAAATGATGAACTAAAAATCTCTGAGTTTGCGGAAAAACCAAAAGTACCCAAAAGTAATTTAGCTTCTATGGGTATATATCTGTTTGAGTGGGCTTATCTGAAGGAGCACTTGTTACGGGATGCAGCTAATCCGAATTCCAGTCATGACTTTGGTAAAGACGTTATACCAACGATGCTTGATCAGAATGATGATTTATTCGCTTACCGCTTCAAAGGATACTGGAGAGATGTAGGTACTGTGGGTAGTCTTTGGGAAGCACATATGGATCTTCTGCAAAAAAACAATGGCATGAAGCTCGACAAAGCTCATTGGCCGATGTATAGCCGGAGTCGCCGGACTAAGCTTGCTGTTCATAAACCACGTGTTCAGATTCCATCAACCGACTCTCTCGTGAATGAATTCTGCACGCAAGAAGGCAGCTTGCAACGTTCTGTAATCTTCAATGGTGTGGAAATTGGAAAAATGAGCCAAATTAAACAAAGCGTTATTATGCCTGGCGTTCGCATCGGACGTGGAGTACAGATCGAAAATGCCATTATTGGCGAAGGCGCCATTATTAAGGATGGTGCTGTCGTCAAGGGAAGTATTAATAATATTGTAGTTGTTGGGCCCAATGAGACCGTAGCTCCTAAGCCAGCGGTTCGAAATCAACCCTCCCGTCTGTTTCAGGATGTTTATGAGAAGACAGGACGTCTACGGGAAGTTCTCCCTTCATAAAGACCATTATATATATAAATACTTAATCAAGCAAAAACGCCTTCGGCGTCCCAAATGGACGGTAAGCGTTTATGCGAGAAATATAAGGATAATGTATAGTGTGAAACTTATATATTCTTATATTTATAAAAAGGGGGCTGTTGTCCTGGTCGAATATGACCAGAGCAACAGCCCCTTCGGTTGTTTGAAGTTAACCTTTATGATTCATGGAGCGCTAACCATTCTCGATCTAAAATGCTCATTTCCACACAATCTACATATTGCTCCCCAAACAGCGCTGATTCGCGCTCTACACCCTCCCGCTTAAAGCCCAATGCTTCATAGGTTTTCAGGGCTACGGTGTTGAATGCAAAAGCTCCCAGAGAAATACGATGCAGATCCAAGCTCTCAAATCCGATCCGGAGCGTTTCATTCATCATCCTTGTTCCAAAGCCTCTACCCTGATAATCAGTATCTACTACTACTCTGCCAATACGTGCAGATCGATTCACCCGGTCTATGGCTGAAAAACTGATGTGTCCCACGACCTGCTGAGTAGCTTCATGCACCGCACAGAAAATAAGGCGATCAGAATTCGCTGGATGATTAGCCCCATCTAAATACTTAGTAAGCTGGTCATCGTCAAGAGGAAAAGTTAGTGAAGGTCCAGCCCATTGCTTCAGATACTCAGGTGAGACACTCCATCGTTTCAGATGCTCAAAGTCCGATTCAGAAATAAATCTAAGAATCAGACGATCGGAATCAGGTTGTTCCTCAAAATGCTCATACAGGTTCACTAAACGACCATTTCCCATATCGTTAGTACCCATGTAATGAAAACCCATGCTCTGATAATAACGATTGAGTTTAATGTTATGTGCGACGGTATCAAATCTGAGTCCTATGCAGCCTAGTTCTTTGGCTCGCACCGCAGCATATTTAAGCATATGCTGACCAAGTCCCTGACTGCGGTGTGAACCCGCTACAGCTAATCTATGCAAATATGCATAAGACTCATCGTTTTTACTTCCCCAGTATTGAGGATCACTGAATTGTAACGTGAACATTCCAACAACTGCCTCATCGTCAATCGCAAGATAAACATGCCTATCAGCGAAATAGCCTGTGATATCATTCTCGTTAAATTGGCCGGGGGTCCATTGCTTAATCCCATTTCGTTCCATCCAATTTGCTGCTTCCTGTAGCAGCCTCAAGATATCACCTGTCCGATCAGGTTCTCCACGAACGATCCTAATCGAATTCCCCCATACTTCCATTTCCATACCTCCTAGACATCTGATTCAGGTAAGGTAGCTGTTATTTGTGCTACATGATCTGAATTGACTTCAGGCAGCTTCTCAGTAAGTGGCAAGATTACGGTAACTTCAGTTCCACTACCTAGCTCACTTTCCATTTCGAGCTTCCCGTGATGAAGTTCCACGATTTGTTGTGAGATGGCTAGACCTAAGCCCGTTCCCCCGTTCAACGCATCCACTTGAAAGAAACGGTCTTTCACTCTGGAAATATGTGCTTCACTAATCCCAATCCCACTATCACGAACCATGATAGCAGTCTCTGTAACCGAAATTCTCTTCGCAGACAATTCTATACTGGACTCCTCATGTGAAAACTTCACGGCATTGTCTACCAGATTCAAGAACACTTGTTTCAGACGATTGGCATCCCCTTTAACATAGATCCCGTCTTCACATTCAAGAAGCAGGTGAATCCGTTTCTTCTCTGCCTTGGCCCAAATATTAAGTATAGTCTCCTGAAGTAACACTTTCACGTCAACAGTCCCAATGGACAGCTTCATTTGGTTCTGCTGCAGCTTTGAAAAGTCTAGAATCTCCTCTACTAGACCAATCAAGCGTTCGCTTTCTTTGGAAATGATGCTGACTCCAAGCTTCGTCTCCTCCGGATCATAGCCACCAGAGACCAAGGTTTCACTCCAGCCCTTGATACTAGTAAGGGGTGTCCGAAGCTCATGTGAAATGGACGAGATGAAATCATCCTTAATCTGATTACTGCGCACAATTTCCTGAGCCATATAATTCAGCGTTGAAGCCAAGTCACCGATCTCAAATTTGTAATTCCCCTTAATCCGCACATTAAATCTACCCTTAGCCATTTGGGCTGATACCGCCGTAATGTTATTGAGCGGCTTTACGATTGAATTGGCAAGTCCGAAGCTAAACACGATAACAACAGCCATAACAGCTGCACCTATACCTATTGACAGTAACGTAAGATTAAGCAAATCGTTGTTAATACCCTCAAGTGAAGTAAGATATCTTAGAATATACGTATCACGTCCGTGAACCTGCAGCATCTTAGACACAGCCATAACACTCTCGTTAGTACCACTCTGGCGTCCTACCCAGCGGCCAATACTGCCCCCTACCGCTTCAGGGACGTCACTAGTTGTAATCGTACGGTCAGGCTGAAAACCGGTCGAACTGGTAATCATGTCACCATTCATGGTCAATACTTCTAGCTCTGTATTGGGCAGCTCAAATCTATCCAGCAGTACTTGCAGCTGATTCGAGTTGTTATCGCCATCTAGCTCGTATTTATGAAAAAACGACTCTGCCGTGGTAATGTGATTTTTCATCTTGCTATATACACTGTCATAATAATACGTTCTGATGGCAAGCAGGAAGATAACTTCTACGAGGAGAAGCGCCAAAAAAACTACAAGAATGTAGTGTAGAACAATTTGTCTGCGCATCCCCTTCTTAATCATTGTACTTGGCCTTTCCATCTATATCCGTGTCCCCATACCGTTTGCAAAAATTCTGGCTCTGACGGATTATTCTCTATTTTTTGACGCAGACGACGAATATTCACATCCACAATTTTGGGATCACCCATATACTCCTTGCCCCACACATGATCCAGCAGAAGATCGCGGCTGAGCGGTGTATTTTCTTTTTCGAGGAAGAATTGAATCAACGAAAACTCCGTTGGCGTCAGTTCAATCGCTTCATTATCACGTTTAAAATGTTTGGAAATAAGATCCAAGGTAAATGGCCCTGAAACGAATGAAACTTTCGCTGACTGTTCACGATGAACGTTCACTCGGCGCAGCAAAGATTGAATTCGAGCAATCAGTTCTGTCGGGCTGAATGGCTTGCTAACGTGGTCATCCGCTCCTACAGACAATGCATACACTTTATCTTGCTCTTGAACCTTGGCTGTCAGAAAAATAATACCCAAACGCTCATTGGTTTCTCTGACCCGTCTACATACTTCAAATCCATCAATACCCGGAACCATTACATCCAACAGAGCGATATCAATATCAGGGATCGTGGTTAACTTGTGAAGAGCTTCATGCCCATCCGCAGCCTCTATCACTTCGAACCCATTACGCTTCAAGTTAATGACAATAAAACTACGAATGGACTCCTCATCTTCCAGTATCAGTACTTTACTCATCTATTCCCTTCCTTTCTATAGGGGAAGCAATTTTATTGCTTCCTTCCTTTGTTGTACTTTGTTCTAACTTACCGCGGTAGGCGATGACCTTGTCTGCATCACGTGCAAGCAAATCCCAACCGTCATTTTTTACTCGATCCCATTCTGAAGGAGAAAAGAAGGAAACCTCAGCAACCGTCTCACCGGTATCTGACATGATAAACTTAAGGTTCTTATCCAGAACCGATTTCGTATCAACTGTCACCTTTCCATGCCATTCCGGAGAAAAATTAATATTGAATCGATCCGATGGATCATGATATAGCTGGGTTGCGAAGGTCAGACCTTCTTTCCCATCCCATTTATAATAGGAGGTAAAGTATGGAATTTCAGCTGGATCGAAATACTCCCATCCTTTAGGCGCCTCAAGCAATCCAATTTCAATAATGCCATCATGATCAATATCTTCACTTGCAATCCGACGATCTTTATAAGTCCGCGCATCGCCTGGTAATACCACACGCAGCTTGTTATTCTCCATAACGACAATAGAGGTATAGGCAGATTGGGAATCCACCGCAGCATCCAATACGATTCCTTCTTTATTCTCTGAGATTTTTCCTGCAACAATATTGTAATAATTATTAAAATAAGGGTCGATATTATCAAGCTTGTCGAGTACCTTAAAGCCATCATTGTACTGATAGACCGAAATGGTTGCAAATTCATTTCTTTTAAAGTAAACAACGGTTATGTCCTCAATTCCATCTCCATTAAGATCATCAATCATATATTTTGTATAAGGATGTGAAAGCACTTCTTCTAATGTTCCGCTAGAATAGCTGTATACGACAAGACCCTTTTCTTCACCTTGTGAATACCCGGTAACAATTTCAAGCTTCCCATCACCCGTCATATCCTTCAAATCAACCGACTCCAGCACAGACCCGTCGCCATCGAATACAAGTTTCTTGACCCAAGTGTCGCCCTGTTTCTCCAGTATCATCCCGTGAATCTGTACGGCTTCACCTGGAGTCCTATAGAACACTAGCGTCTCCATAACTCCATCCTTATTGAGATCTTCAGTAAAGATGGTACTATCATCGTCATTGGTCGGACGAATCAACGTGGAACCTGCTGGCTTAAGTGAATTAATAGCAGCCATAAGTGTTGCTTTGTCAGCAGACAATTGTGGGGATTTCATCTTAGAAACAGGATCACTGATGAAAGTACAACCCGACAGTACGGATAACGTCAGCGTTGCGGCTACAAAGCACCTAAGACTTCTCATATTCAACTTCATCACTCTTTTCCTTATCCGTGTCCTATATTTAAAGATTTGCACGTTCTTGGAACGTTAATCTACGCCCCTTTATATCATGCTTAATTCTGCCATCTTCTAGTACCCATAGACGCGTAGCAAAACGTTCCGCTAATTCAATCGGTAACACCGTTACAACCGTAAGACCGGTTTCTTTACACAGCTTCCGCAATGTTTCCAAGACACTCTCCGCGGATTTAGGATCTAATCCCGTAACCGGTTCATCCGCTAAAATCACTTTAGCACCGTGAGTCAACGCTCTAGCTATCGCTACACGCTGCCTTTCTCCGCCACTAAGTTGGCTTGTCTTCATCTTCGCTTTATCCAGGAGGCCAAGGGCGTCCAGTTCATCCATTGCACCCATATAATCATCTGAACGTACCATCCCAGTGACCATTCGCCATAACGGCGTTTGTGAAGACTGGCCGATCAGTACATTTTTCAATGCAGTACGGTTAGGATTGAGCTCTGCATTCTGCTCCAGGTATGCCCACTCGCGGCGGATTTTTCTTTTACCTGTAAAGGCACTCGCCATTATATCTGTACCGTCCACTCTAAAATTCCCTCTATCCCACTTCTCACGCAGTGCTAAACAGCGCAGTAAAGTGGTCTTACCGCTACCGCTAGCTCCAAGTATAGCTACGAACTCACCCGGTTCTAATTGAAACCCTATATCCTGTAGAACTGGATTCTTATCTTCCCCAACTGCCTTGGCTAAGTGTTCAACTGTGATCATAGTTCAGCCTCTCCCTGTCTTTATCTATAATCTATAGTGTACTCTGAAAGCCAGATGAATTTCCATGCGAGCACTCGTTCTTATCTTACCTCAAATTTTTTGCCGTGGCGAGAAAAATAACCCAAGCAATCCGAAGGCGATATATAAAGCGCCCATCAAGCCGAAAATCCCCCCGCCCCAGCCGACTTGCATGAGCAAACCGCCGATACCTGGACCTATAATACTGCCTATACTAAAATGAAAAGAAGCAACCACATTTGCAGCAGGCAGTAAATGTCGTGGTAAAATATCCGCAGCCAGACTAAGCCCTAATGAGAAAAAGGAGCCTACAAGTCCACCAGCAATCATCAACAGCACCATAGTCACTTTGAAATGGTCACCTGCTAATGGCAGTAATGCGAAGGCAATCCCGCCTCCAATCCCAGTAAGTATCAATACCTTCTTTCGACCAAAACGGTCGCTCCACAGTCCTAGCGGGAATTGTAACAGCAGTCCTCCAATGCCCGCAAAAGGCAATAAGGCTGCAATTTGATCCGTGCTGTATCCGATCCGGAGGCCATACACTGGAAAATTACTATTTAAGCTTGCTTCCATGAAACCGTATAGGAGTGCAGGAATTAAAGCGAACCAAGCTAGACTGTAACAACGTCCAAACCGGCGTACCTGACTTTCTCCACTCTCAACTTTATCTGGACGTGAATCCGGAAGCAATGTAACGGCTAGTATTAGGACCAGCAAAAAAAGAAAAGCTAGAACAATAAAGGGTGTTTCCTGACCAAAGCGCAGCAGACTAATTCCAAGTGGCCCCATGCTAAAGCCCAGACCATAGGACATCCCATACAGGGAAAGATTTCGTCCGCGATGCTCGGCAGGTGTCATTAGCAGCACCCATAGCTGGGCGGCATAATTGATAGCTGCATCACCAACACCTACAAGTAGACGTAACACAAACCATATTTTGATTCCAGGAAAAAAGGGGAATAAAAGCAAGCTTACTAAGACTAAGCTTATCCCGCCAGCAATCAGTTTTTTGAATCCAATCGCTCCGAGAACTCTTTCAGCAATTAAGGTCATTCCGAATGATCCTATGTATAAAGCAGCTGCATTAAGTCCATTAAGCGAAGAGGAAACTCCTTTCTGCTCCAATAGAATGGATAATACGGGAAGCAGCATTCCTTGGCTGAGTCCAGCCGCTATAGTAGCGGTAATAAGAATCATGAAATTCATTTTGCTGTTACTTCGGATCGATAATTTTGGCCGGTCTGACACAGATGATATCCCCCTATGATTAATAACGCTAATTTGTTCTAACGCCAATTGGCAAACACCGAACATTATAGTGGACAACCCTCTTCAAAACAAGAGATAATATGAAGATGTTACGGATTTCCTGGGGGTGCATGAGACATGGAGTACGAATTAAAGATCGACGTATCGCCGGTTTATGAACTGCTGGACAGTTTTATGTTATATGTAACTAGAAAATGGATCTCCAATTTGGACATTGGTCCCCACTGGATAAGTGATGTGGAAGATCGCATTTCTCCTCATAAGGTAACAGCTTTAATGCAAGCCGCCGAGTGGCCTTTTACGGATTATGATGTGCTATATGCCTGGGTTTACATTCGAGGACCCGCAACTTCAGTGCAGCATTTCTTAGATGATCTGGATTCAGCCTCCATAGAAGAATGTTATCAGCAAATCGCTCCGCTCATTCAGGAGTTTACGATTGAAGATGCTTTGCGGATTCGGAGCAGCTATAGTCCACTCTTGCGTCTCTGGTACGAGCAATACTTCCGCCATGTGGAGCACAAAATATTACCGCTATTAATTGAAGATGCTTCTGAGAAAAAAATGCTTGAAAGCAAAATGGACCCCATTTCTCTAATTGAATACGCATCTGGCGGTGTAGTTTTTGAGGAGATCACGGATCTAAAGACGATTGTATTACTACCAACTGTTCATAATCGTCCGATTAACACTTACTGCTTCTACAAAACCATGGTGATCGTACAATATCCTGTAGATGTACCTTTAGAAGATGAAAATGAACCACCTATGGTGCTTTTGCGCATGACCAAGGCACTATCCGACCCCACCAGACTTCGATTGCTTCGCTATGTCGCACATGAACCCAAGTCGTTGTGGGAGATGCAATCTGATCTTAATCAATCCAGAGAAATGCTGATGCATCACCTCATGATTCTCCGAGTAGCCGGCCTACTCCGCATCCATCTTAGAGGTGAACAAGATGAACGTTTCAGTATTCGCCCTGACGGCGCATCAGAGCTTCAAATGTTCCTAGAGTCTTATATTTATCTATAGAACACTATACAGATACAGATCCAAGGAGTGAGAGATATGAAATACATGACACAACAGGTGATTTTCGATCTAGATGATACACTAGTCCACTGCAACAAATATTTCGATCTGATTTTAGGGCAATATTTTGAGCTAATGACAGATTGGTTTAATGAATTTGGCCCGAGCACCAGTGACCTACGCGACAAACAAATAGAAATTGACGTGCACACGGTCAACACAAGTGGTCTTGCCAGCGATAATTTCCCTAAATCCCTAATCGCTACCTACCGCTATTTCTGCGCCAAATATAATCGTCCGACGGACCGTTTTCAAGAGCAACAGTTACACAAGCTTGGATTAAGCGTCTATGATCAAGAAATCGAAGCTTACCCTGGCATGGTTGAAACGCTGGATACCCTGAAGCAGGATGGTCACCATTTATTCCTGTATACGGGCGGAGACGATACGATCCAACAACGTAAAATTGAGCAAATGAAGCTAGATGCTTACTTTGATGACCGGATCTATATTCGTCAACATAAAAATGTTGAGGCACTTGAAAATATTTTGACTACGCAAGGCTTTGACCGCAAACGCACCTGGATGATTGGTAACTCTTTACGTACAGATGTACTTCCGGCAGTAACCGCAGGCATTAACAGTATCTATCTGAAGCAACAGAATGAATGGAGCTATAACCTTATTGAACTGGAGCAAGAAATGCAACAAGCAGTGAAGACCATTTCCTCCATCCATGAGGTGCCTCCTGTTATTCGTACTGCTACCCTGCAGAAACTCTAGGTGCAAAGTGACCTCAGACATTGTTACAAATGACATATCTACTCTACCTCTGGGATGATTATACTATTTTTGTACAATTCCTAAATGAGGTAGGAGATGAGATATGAACAAGAACGTGAAGTCCAACCATTCCCGAACTAACAAATCAATGCTTCCCATGCTCTTAGGCGTAGTTGTAGTAATCCTTGTCGCCGTTATTGTCTTCATTCTAAATGACAAGACGGACAGTACAGAAGGACTACCTAACTACACCGATGTGAAGGGAAGCATTGTTGTTGATGGGCTGAAATACGAAAAGCAACCTCATCTTGGTAGTCCTGATGCCAAAATCAAAGTTATCGAATTCGCAGATTTCAAATGTCCTGCCTGCAAAAATTGGTCGGAGAAATATTCGGATATTTTTGTTAAGGACTACGTGGATACCGGAAAAGTTGAACTCTTCTTCATGAACTTTGCCTTCTTGGATCGAGATTCCTATCTTGCTGCAAGTGCAGGTGAAGCCATTTATAGGCAAAGCAATGAGAAGTTCTGGGAATATCTCCATAAGCTGTACGCCAATCAAGGCGATGAGAGCAAAATATGGGCCACACAGAAGTTCATTCTAAATTTCGTCAAAGATAACATTGAAGGTATTGATTACGCACAATTCGAAACAGATCTCAAGAATCATACCTACATGTTCGATGTCAAAGAAGACTTCAAGATCGCCGGGTCGTACGGGGTTAATGGTACACCTAAATTTATGGTAAACGGAACCCTGCTTCCTGACTCCTCCTATGAAGGGCTTACCGCAGCGATTGAAGCGCAGCTGGCTAAATCCGCTGAATAATTATAAGGCATGATTAAAAAGGTGTCTCTGCCATGTATCCATCATGGCTAGAGGCACCTTTTTACCGTACACAAATTCTTTCCGTTCGACTATGATTCAATTGCTAATTGGCCCGTATCCATATTTTCAAGCACTAGCTTGCCTTCCAGAGGTGTACCGTCTTCGCTGATAAGCTTTAGCTTGCCCGTCCTACCTTTCTCAATCAACGCCTTCACTTGTGTATCCGTGAGTGTACGACCATGATTCTCTTTCCAGATCACGAATTTGCAGCCTTCCTTGTAATGAGAGCAGCCGTAGCCTTTTTTACCCATAAAAATCATTCCACCGCAGCCGGGACGCGGACAGCTTCCGATGACCTTAGGACCTGAATTGGCGGATTCCTCTTCACTACTTGCCTTGCGTTTTCTTGGCGCTGCAGGTTTATCGCTGGTTTTACGAGATGTACCTCCACCGTTCCGACCTTTAGCACCCGTATTCACCGAAGGAGTTTCCCCTTCAAAAGAAGTTTTGGACGCCCGAGATTGTACTCGCACTTTATCCACGATCATACATGCGAATCTTTTTACATTCTCCATAAACTGCCCGTCCGACGCCGTTCCTCTGGATATTTCGTTCAAACGGCGTTCCCATTGTCCGGTCATTTCCGGTGAAGTCAACAGCTCAATACCCGCTCCACGAATCAGCTCAATGGCTGTTCGTCCTTTTTGCGTGATGGCAATTTTTTTGCCCTGCATTTCAATATATCCCACATTCTTCAGCCGTTCTATGGTTGCTGCGCGGGTAGCCGGAGTTCCAAGCCCTGAATCCTTCATAGCATCTCGAAGCTCTTCATCCTCAATCTGCTTTCCGGCACTTTCCATCGCTCGAAGCAGCGTACCTTCTGTGTAATGCTTGGGTGGCTGAGTATCTTTCTCTTTAACAATAGCCTCACTACAAACCACTTCTTCTGCCGGAGCAATAGAAAATGGCTCGTTCACTTCGATCTCTTCGTCCTCTTCGTCATCCTTGTTCTTACCCTTGGAAGTCTTCGCTTTATCCTTCTTCTGGTCCGCGTAAATGACCTTCCAGCCGAGGCTTAATAATTCCTTGACTGTGGTTTTGAACTTTTCCTCTTCTACCTCGGTCATCACCGTATGCACTTTATACTCCGCTGCCGGATAGAACTGAGACAAAAAACGCCGCACAATCAAATCATACAGCTTTCCTTCATCTGCACTAAGTCCTGATGCTTTACGATATGTAGGTAAAATCGCGTGGTGATCCTCAACCTTCGAGGGGTTGCAGATGAATTTATTCCCTTTATGAACGAGATTGCGATTCGCACCCTTCACCCACTCATCATAAGCCGTCCCTTGCAGCGTGGATAACGTCTTATGCATCTCAGGAATATTCTGTTCTGTAACATAGTTGGAGTTCGTCCGCGGATAAGAGATCACCTTATGCTTTTCATATAACGCTTGAGCAATATCAAGCGTCTTTTTTGCGGAAAAAGCGTACTTTCCATTCGCCTCGCGCTGCAGCAGCGTTAAATCGTACAGCTTATTTGGATACTCTTTTGTTTCCTTAACCTCGTAAGACTCAATCCGGCCCGGTTTTCCTTTGACCTTGGCAGCTAGCGCCTCCGCCTTATCCCCGTCAGTCAGCCGATCCCCCTGCCACATGCCTTTATAGGTCATTTCATTCTGAGTAAAATGTCCCTCCACCTCAAAAAACTTTAGGGAAGAGAATGCCTCAATCGTCTTCTGACGGTCGTAAATCAGCGCGAGTACGGGAGTTTGGACCCTACCCACGGACAGCAGCACATTATGCTTTGTAGTAAAAGCACGTGATCCGTTCATGCCGATGAGCCAATCCGCTTCACTGCGAGCTTTTGCAGCTTTCGTTAGATTCTCGTACTCCGATCCATCCTTCAGCTCCTGAAATCCTTTGCGAATGGTCTCTGGCGTCAGATCCGAGATCCACAACCGCTTTACAGGATGCTCCAGCTTCAAATGTCGTTGAATGAGTGAGAAGATATGCTGCCCTTCTCGCCCGGCATCGCATGAATTCACTAGAAGATCGCTACGTTTCGCAAGATCTCCAATTACCTTGAGCTGGTCGATTGTCCGCGTATTAGGAACCAGTTTGAACTGGTCTGGAATAATGGGCAGATCATTAATATTCCACTTTTTGTATTTAACATCATAAGCATCCGGCTCGGCCAAACCGATTAGATGCCCTATTGCCCAAGTAATAATGTACTGCTCCCCTTCAAGATAGGAACGGTAATTTTTGGCCTTCGGTTCTATTGCGGCGGCGATATTCCGCCCCATATCCGGTTTCTCCGCAATAATGAGTGTCTTCAAAAACAATCGCTCCTTACCTTTTCGTTCTTAAGTCCAAAATGCGTCCAGTATTCTATTATACCATTAACCTCGGTTTTTTTTAATGGATTGGTTAGTAGGCCTAGGTAAAATTCAGACTTCCCTTAGTCTTTTCTATGAATTAGAATAGTTACGTAAACGAGTTTTATATATCGGAGGAATCAAAACGTGTCTGAAAATCACAAATTTAAAGAGCCTTTTAAGGACAAAAACGGTCACTATTTAAAAGCAGAATGTGAGAACTGCTTCGGTTTGTGCTGTTCCGCACTACCTTTTTCAGCTTCAGTGGATTTTGCTATGGATAAAGCAGCTGGCCAGCCGTGCCATAACCTACAATCAGACTTTCGCTGTGGTGTACATACAGATTTAAGAGCGCTTGGATTTCGTGGTTGTACTGTATATGACTGTTTTGGGGCTGGGCAAAAGCTTTCTCAGGTTACTTATACCGGTGAGGACTGGCGGAAGAATCCAAAAACTGCAAAGCAAATGTTCGAGGTATTTACGGCCATGTGGCATTTGCACGAATTGCTATGGTACTTAAATGAATCATTGAACTTTGATATAACCCATGCAATACATGTTGAGCTGCAAACAGCACTCGATGAGACGGAACAACTCACTTTACTTAACCCTGATTCTCTACAGAAGGTGAATGTTGACGCTCATCGAGCAAAGATTAATCTGTTACTGCTGCATGTCAGTGAACTTGTGCGTACTGAGGCTCGCCGTAAACTAAAAAAAGCATCGAGAACTTTCAGCCGTGGTGCTGACCTTGTCGGCGCAAATCTTAAAAATGCAGATCTCAGGGGCGCCAACCTGAGGGGAGCCTATTTGATTGCCGCTGACCTTAAAGGCGCTAATCTTAGAGGTGCAGATCTTATTGGTGCAGATTTCCGTGACACTGACCTTAGGGGCGCTGATCTATCAGAGAGCATTTTTCTAACTCAGGGTCAGATTAATGCGGCAATAGGTGATGATCTCACAAAGTTACCTCCAGCACTTTCCCGCCCTGAACAATGGCTTTCAGTTTGAGTTATAGAAGTTTAATTCAGCTGCGAAAAGAATTCTTGGATACGAGAAACTACTTCTAACTTTTCTAAGACTTCTTTACCCGCAGCAGAGGCTCTTTCCAGATACTCCACTCTACCTTGTGCAGCCTCCTTACCGACTACTAGCATTACGGGTATACCAATCAAGCTTGAATCCTTAAATTTAACGCCAGCACGTTCATCCCTATCATCTAGAAGCGTCTCAATACCGAGCTTAGTAAGTTGATTATAAAGCTCCTCTGCAACTGCCAGTTGCTCCGAGTCCTTTATGGACATCATCAAAATATGAACCTGATAAGGTGCTAATGCAACTGGCCACATTATTCCTTGATCATCATGATTCTGTTCTACAATCGCGGACAATAGTCGCGAGATTCCAATTCCGTAACAACCCATGATCATAGGCTGACTTTTGCCTGAACGATCTAAAAAGGAAGCTCCAAGCTTCTCGCTGTATTTGGTACCTAATTTAAAGACATGTCCGATTTCAATGCCTTGATGAAAATGAAGAACGCCATCCTCGCAATGTGGACAAGCTTCTCCTTCCGCTACATTGCGAAAATCCCCCACATGCTCAAGCCCAAAATCTCTGCCAGGTACAACATTACGGAAGTGATAATCTTTTTCTCCTGCTCCCGTCGTACCTTCCGTCATCTCAGCAACTGCGGCATCAACTAGTACAGTTAATTGAAGTCCCACAGGCCCCACAAACCCACTCTCTACACCCGTTAAAGATTTCACAGCTTCATAGTCAGCAAGCCTGATCTCCATCGCTCCGATATATTTACTCACTTTTATCTCATTAACTTCATGATCTCCTCGAACCACTACAGCAAAGAATTGTCCGCTACCCTCGTAAATCAATGTTTTCATAATCTGCTCTGGCTGGATCTTAGGCTCCTGCTCTAATTGATCAATTGTACGTAAATTTGGAGTATGGAATTTCTCTATCGCCTGTACTTCGAAATTCATTTCCTTCTTAACTGGACGCACAGCTTCTGCCTGTTCCAGATTGGCTGCGTAATCGCAAGAGGAACATACCGCAATCGTATCTTCCCCGATATCAGCCAGTGCCATAAATTCATGGCTGCCCCCTTCTCCGCCAATTGCACCAGAATCTGCATGAACAGCTCTGAACTTCAATCCACATCGCTTAAATATCCGGTGATAAGCATCGAACATTTGGTGGTATGATTTATCAAGTCCTTCTGAGCTTATGTCAAAAGAGTACGCATCCTTCATCAAGAACTCTCTTCCTCTTAGCAATCCGGAACGTGGCCGCCGTTCATCTCGAAACTTAGTCTGAATTTGATACACGGTAACAGGAAGCTTACGATAGGAGCTGATCTCATTCCGCACAAGTGTGGTTACTACTTCTTCATGCGTTGGACCGAGAATGAATTCCCGCTCATGACGATCCTTAAAAGTCATCAACTCCTTACCATAAACATCATAACGTTCTGATTCCTTCCAAAGTTCCGCAGGCTGCATGGATGGCATTAAAATCTCCTGCGTTCCGGAAAGATCCATCTCTTCTCTCACAATCGCTTCTATCTTTCGCAGAACCCGCCGTCCAAGTGGTAAATAGGTATACACTCCAGCAGCTAATTGACGGATATACCCCGCACGCAGCAGTAGCTGATGACTGTTCGTCTCCGCTTCCGAAGGCACCTCACGCAGTGTTGTTAATAATAAATTGCTTTGTCGCATCTCGAATACCCTCCCTAGAAATTATCTCTCTAAATGCAAAAAGACACATTCGTCAGGGACGAATGTGTCGTGATACCACCCTTATTCAACTGCCAGCTCAACATACAATCCATTCTGATTTGGCAATCCTCAAATCGGATAACGGTCGATTCCGGTAGCGGGTTAGTAGATACTATCGCTACAGCTACCAAGGCAGGATACCACTCACACGTGTTTGAGGAACCTTTCACCCGGTGGGTTCCCTCTCTGTTCTAACGCTTCTTGAATCGTAGATCCTTGGTCAATGCTTTTGTCATGTGAATAATGTATTTAATTTATATGATACTGATATCTACGTCAAGCATCGGTTTATATAAAAAACCGTTTCTCCAGCAGGTAAACTGCTTTTGAAACGGCTTATTACACAATTATTCTCGTAACGTTTTAAACAAGAACGGTTGAACCCATCAGGTATTTATCCACTTCACGCGCAGCTTCGCGTCCTTCGTTGATGGCCCATACAACCAAGCTTTGACCACGTCTCATATCGCCAGCAGCAAATACTTTATCCACGTTCGTATTGAATTTACCATAACGAGCTTTCACATTGGAACGACGATCTGTCTCAAGATCAAGCTCTTGAATAATATCTTGTTCTGGCCCATCAAAACCGATGGCTATCAAAGCTAATTGAGCAGGATATACAGCTTCGGTACCTGGAACAGGTTGATAGATCTTACGACCTGTCTCATCCACGATCCGGCGGATCTGTACAGTATGCAGTTCTTTCAAGTTACCTTCATCATCACCAACAAATTTAGTAGTCATGATAGAGAACTCACGCGGGTCATCCCCAAATATGGCTTTAGCTTCTTCTTGCGCGTAGTCTAGGCTATATACATTCGGGAATTGTGGCCAAGGGTTAGCAATCGGATCACGCTGAAGAGGTGCTTTTTCATGTGTACCAAATTGAGTGATACTGCTGCAGCCATGACGAAGTGCTGTAGCAACACAGTCAGATCCAGTATCACCGCCACCCAAGACGATCACGTCTTTACCTTCAGCAGATACATAGTTGCCATCTTCAAGATTGGAACTCAAATAGCTCTTAATCGTACCATTTAAATAGTCCATGGCGTACATAACACCCTTAAGCTCACTGCCTTCAACGTTAAAACGCCGTGCCTTTGTAGCTCCACCACACAGAACAACTGCATCATACTCATCCACTAGCTGTTGAGCAGGAATATCCTTGCCAATCTCTGTATTCACTACAAAATTAATACCTTCTGCAGCTAATAAATCTACACGACGTTGAACAACTCTCTTATCGAGTTTCATAGTGGGAATGCCATATGTCAGTAGTCCGCCGATGCGGTCACTGCGTTCAAATACAGTTACTGTATGTCCAGCCTTATTAAGTTGGGCTGCTGCTGAGAGTCCAGCAGGTCCAGAGCCTACGATTGCAATCTTTTTGCCTGTACGTTTCTCTGGAGGATTAGGTACAACCCAGCCTTCTTCAAAGCCCTTATCAATAATAGCTAGCTCAATGGTCTTAATGGTCACCGGCTGTCCAATGAGACCCACTGTGCAAGAGCCTTCGCAAGGAGCAGGACAAATGCTTCCAGTAAACTCAGGGAAATTATTCGTCTTATGCAGACGTTCCAGAGCTTCTTTCCATAGTCCGCGGTACACCAAATTATTCCACTCTGGAATTAGATTATGAACTGGACAACCCGAGGTTCCTCCAGCCATATCAATTCCTGTATGACAATACGGCGTTCCGCAATCCATGCAGCGCGCTCCTTGTGTCTGAAGCTCGTCCTCGGATAAATGATGGTGGAACTCCTCCCAGTCTTTTACCCGCTGCTCAGGATCCCGATCACCTGGGAGCTGCCGTTTATACTCCATAAAACCTGTAGGTGTAGACATGTTTACGTTTCCCCCATCCGTTCTCTTCGTGTTGAAGTATAGTACATTGTAGCATATTGCGGCTTCGTATGGTCGTGAGCAGCGCAATGAAGTACCTGCACATTCTATACCTGTAGATTATCATTTCTAATTTTAATTATAGTAGCACTCATTACTTTTGCACAGTAATGGATTAATCTACTGATTTTTTGTACTATTTCACATGTTATGTCAGAGAAAACGTTTTATTGCTATTCCGTACGTTCATAAACAAGAAAACGGTAATCATACGGATTCTTTTCATCACGGATTCCCTTCTTATTGGAAACCTCTTTCCACACACTCCAGTCAATATCAGGAAACCGGGTATTTCCTTCAAAATCCTGTTCAATTTGCGTTAACATCAACTTGTCAGCATACGGCAACATCAGCTTATAAATTTCCGCACCGCCGATCACCATCAGCTCATCGTCTTTTTTACCCTCACTGAGAGCTTCCTCAAGCGTGTGTACAACCTCTGCACCTTCAGGAGCATAATCAGTATCTCTAGTCATAATTAAGCTTGTTCTGCCCTTTAGAGGCTTCCCTCCGAGCGAATCCCACGTTTTTCGGCCCATAAGCATTCTCTTCCCCAGTGTTTCTGCTTTGAAATAAGCAAAATCAAGCGGTAAATGCCAAGGCATATCATTATCTTTTCCAATAACATGATTGGTGCCCATTGCCCATATTAAGCTAATACTCATGAAACACGCTCCTTCCTACCTATATAGATCAAAAAATCTTGCTAACCATTAATTTATACTGCGATCGGCGCTTTTATCGAAGGATGCGGATTGTACCCTTCAATAATAAGGTCTTCCAGCTCGATATCAAAAAGTGATTTCTTATTTGAATTAATAACCAAAGTAGGCAATGGTCTTAAATCTCTTGATAATTGCTCTTTTACTTGATCAACATGGTTTGAATAGATATGTGCATCACTAATGCTATATACAAACTCGCCTACTTCTAGACCACACTCATGTGCTATTAAATGTGTAAGTAAGGAGTAAGACGGGATATTGAAGTTAGCTCCAAGAAAAGAGTCAGCGCTGCGCTGCAGCAAGTGACAGCTTAATTTACCATTTGCAACATAGAACTGGAACATAACGTGGCAAGGTGGTAACGCTGCTTTACTCCCTTTTGCCCCAGCATTTATAACATCTTCCGGGTTCCATGCGCTTACAATTAAACGACGAGAATCAGGATTTGTTTTGATCTGATGAATTACATCTTGTAATTGGTCAATGGATTCACCCGTAGAAGATGTCCAATTTCGCCATTGCTTACCATAAACATTCCCTAGGTCACCATGCTTCGCTGCGAACGCATCATCTTCTAAGACACGATCACAAAATGCTTTCATCTCTGCTTGATAAACTTGATTGAAGTCTTCATCAATTGAACAACGATTCCCGAAATCAGTCATATCTGGACCTGTATATTCGTCTGATTCAACCCATCTTTTGAAAGCCCATTCATCCCAAATATGATTATTATTTTTCAATAAATAACGAATGTTTGTGTCGCCTTTAATAAACCATAATAATTCACTTGCGATTAAACGGAACGGTGTCCGTTTTGTTGTAAATAATGGGAAGCCTTTTGATAAATCAAATCGCATTTGATAACCAAATACACTAATAGTACCTGTTCCGGTACGATCTTCTTTTTTTACACCATTATCTAAAATATATTGTAAAAAATTCAAATAGGTTTGTTCTAACTCATTATTCAATTTACTGCACCTCCGTAATATTTCACCTTATATATTATATCTGAAATATCCGATTTTTGTAGAAGGTAAGATATTTTTTAAATTTATTTAATAATCTGAGGAATTCACTACTCCGATATCCTTAACTCTACTCTAACCCCATAAGCACGAAGTGAGGCTTGTCCACCTACAGGGAAAGTAATCATAGGAGATGTATGTCCAAAGTCCACGTCTGCAATGACAGGAATGTCTGATAGCTCTTCTTTCGAAGTTATGATTTTGATCAACAGTTCTTTAGTCATACGTGATCCTTGTTGGAATCTGCCAATAACCAATCCTTTAACATGCTGAAAATCTGGTTGATGAATCAGTGATTGTAAATCCCGATCAAAGGTTGCAGGCGATGACTCATAATCATCCTCAAGAAATAATATCGAATTTTTTAAACTTGGCATATACTCCGTTCCCTGCAAAAGATTTAATGTACAAAGGTTCCCACCGATAATTGTCCCTTTCGCTTCTCCATCATTGATAATGAACGGACCTTCATTTCTGATAAATACACGGTTCTCCTGATCCAGATACCACTCATCATCACTCCAATGTTTCGAAGGCCTCACCATTATTTCTTTGTTATCCATCATCAGCTTACGGAAATATTCGGTAGTATATTCATTGTCGTGAAGCATTGCGAAGCTAGAAAAATGTGGTCCGGAATATGTAAATAATCCTGTTTTAGCATAGATTGCATTACTTAAAGCTGTAATATCCGAATACCCGCATAATCGTTTAGGATGCTCTGCAATGATGGAATAGTCAATATAACGTAGCAGTTGATTGCTATTAAAGCCTCCAATGGTCGTAAGAATCCCTTTAACATTCGGATCTAAAAAAGCTTCGTGCAAATCCTCTATTCTAGAATCGATCGATGAGGAAACAAAATCATCCTTCTCAAAGGAATTTACAGAAAATGATATTCGAAAACCTAATTTTTGTAGCTGTTCTTTGGCAATTTTCCTTTGTTCAGCAGCGATTAACGACAGACTTCTGGCAGGTGAGATGATTCGCAACTCATCACCAGGCTTTAACTTATTGGGTTTCATCATTTGTCCTCCCTATATAAGTTTTTAAAATACGGATGAATGATTTTATAGTGTATTCGCTCAAATTGTTTCATCTCCTCCCATTATATCTTTTTTCAAAAAAGTGGAAAACTCAAAAAGGCGAAACGCAAATGCGTTCCGCCTTTTTTGTGCCTGCTAGAGCAATTGGGTAGAGAAATTATTTCATTACGTGAATAGGATGACCTTCAACCAGTTCAGCAGCTTCCATGACGATTTCGCCAAGGGTTGGATGCGCATGAATAGTCAAAGCGATATCTTCAAGTGTTGCGCCCATTTCAATTGCCAAACCAAGTTCAGCGATCAAGTTAGAAGCTTCGATACCGACGATTTGTGCACCAAGCACAAGATTGTTTTCGGAGTTAGCAACAATTTTGATAAAGCCTTCTGGGCTGTTCAAAGATACGGCGCGGCCATTCCCTGCAAATGGGAACTTACCAGCTTTCACTTTGTAGCCTTTGTCTTTCGCTTCTTTCTCAGTCAAACCAACGCTTGAGCATTCAGGATCTGTAAACACAACTGCTGGGATGACTTTGTAGTCAACAACAGATGTAAGTCCTGCAATCGCTTCTGCGGCAATCTTACCTTCGTAAGAAGCTTTGTGAGCCAACGCCAGACCTGGAACAACGTCGCCGATAGCGAAGATGTTAGGAATGCTTGTGCGACCTTGATGATCAACTTTGATCAATCCACGATCGTCGAGCTCAAGACCGATCAGGTCTAGTCCAAGTTCACCATCAGTGTTAGGACGACGGCCTACAGTTACAAGCAAGTAATCCGCAGTAACTTCTTTGGATTCGCCACCAACAGAATATTTCACGGTAACTTCCTTGTCGTTCTGTACAGCACTTTCAGCTTTAGCGTTAGTTACGATTTCGATGCCAGTTTTAGCCATGTTTTTCGCAACAAGACGAGTCATATCTTTATCAAAGCCTGGAAGTACAGTATCCAAACCTTCGATGATTGTTACTTTAGTACCGAATTTGGAGTACATTTGGCCAAGCTCAGCGCCGATGTAACCACCACCGATTACGATCATGCTCTTCGGAATTTCTGGAAGCTCAAGAGCTTCAGTCGAAGACAAAATGCGTCCACCGAATGGGAAAGGTTTCAGTTCAATCGGACGGGAACCTGTTGCAATGATACAGTGTTTGAAGCGGTAACGTGGGGATTCATGATCATTGAACACACGTGCTTCTGTGTCGCTGATAAACATGCATTCGCCGTTAAATACTTCAATTTTGTTGCCTTTCATCAAGCTAGTCACGCCGCTAGTCATTTTCTTAACTACGCCGTTTTTGAACTCTTGAGTTTTGGCAAAATCCACTTTAACGTTCTCAGCAGTAACACCGAAAACTTCACCATGCTTAGCAGATTCGAACTGATGTGCAGCAGCAATCAGTGCTTTAGAAGGAATACATCCACGGTTCAAACATACACCGCCGAGTTCCGATTTATCTACGATGAGGACTTTTTGGCCGAGCTGGGCGGCACGAATTGCCGCCACATACCCACCAGGACCTGCACCAATGACCAATGTGTCAATATCTAGAGAAGCGTCTCCTACTACCATAATTATACCTCCATAACCAGCAGCTCAGGATTATTGAGCAGCGATTTAATGTAGTTCATAAAGTTTTGAGCAGTCGCACCATCGATAATACGGTGGTCAAAGCTGAGTGACAACGCCATTACAGGAGCAACTACGATTTCACCATTCTTAACTACTGCTTTTTCACTGATACGGCCAGTTCCGAGGATAGCCACTTCAGGGAAGTTAATGATTGGAGTAAAGAACATACCGCCAGCAGAACCAATGTTACTGATGGAGATCGTGCTGCCCTTCATTTCGTTAGCAGACAATTTACCGTCACGACCACGAACTGCAAGGTCAGTGATGCTGCTAGCGATCATCCAGATGCTCTTACGGTCAGCATCTTTGATAACTGGAACGATCAAGCCGTTTGGTGTATCAGTAGCGATACCGATGTTGTAGTATTTCTTGTAAACAATCTCGCCTGCTTCTTCATCAATCATAGCGTTAAGCGCCGGGAATTGACGGGAAGCTGCAACCAATGCTTTAACAATGAACGGAAGGTAAGTAACCTTAACGCCTTTTTTCTCAGCGATTGGTTTCATACGTGTACGGAAAGCTACCAGTTCAGTAACATCTACTTCGTCCATAATTGTAACGTGAGGTGCAGTGTAAGCCGATTTAACCATTGCATTGGCGATCGCTTTACGAATGCCCTTGTAAGGTACACGTTCTTCTTCAAGACTAACATTACCGCTCGCTGCTGCAGATGTTGCTTTAGCTTCAGTTTTAGCAGCCTTAGGAGCTTCAGAAGCTGCCGCTGCAGGTGTTGCCGCTGCCGCAGGTGCTGAACCACCTTTCAAGAATGCTTCAACGTCTTCACGAGTGATTTTGCCGCCTTTTCCAGTTCCGTTCACTTTAGAGATATCCACTTTTTGCTCACGAGCAAATTTGCGGACGCTTGGTGTAGCCAACACATCACGGTCAGGCGCTGGTGCTGCACTAGCAGATCCACCTTGTTTAGCATCAGATGGGCTAGTTGCTGCAGGGGAAGAAGTGGTATTTGCACTTCCTTTTGCTGCATCTGCTTCTGCGGAAGCATGACCTGCTTGTTCAGGAACGTCACCTTCTGCAGCAATGATAGCTACAACATCGCCAACACGGCATACTTGACCATCTTTAGTCAGAACTTCCAACACAGTACCGTTCACTGGACAAGGAACTTCAACTACTGCCTTGTCATTTTGAACTTCCATGATGATATCATCATCGGTTACTTTGTCACCGGCTTTGATATGCATTTTGATGATTTCACCTTCATGCAGACCTTCACCCAGTTCTGGGAACCGATATTCAAAGTTCGCTGATTTAGCATTCGCAGGAGCTGGTGCAGCAGGTGCAGGTGCAGCTGGAGCTTCTTCAGCAGCATGACCTTCTTGCTCAGGCACGTCGCCCTCAGCTTCGATAATAGCTACAACTTCGCCAACACGGCAAACTTGGCCATCTTTAGTCAAAACTTCCAACACGGTACCGTTCACTGGACAAGGCACCTCAACTACCGCCTTATCATTTTGAACTTCCATTACGATATCATCATCCGTTACCTTGTCACCGGCTTTGATATGCATTTTGATGATTTCACCTTCATGCAAACCTTCACCTAGTTCAGGGAATCGGTATTCAAACTTTGCCACTTTGAAAACCTCCTTGTGAAATTGGGACTGACCTTATGGTTAGAATTTAGAAGAAGAAACGACGTTGTCATCCATAAAGGATGACAACCGTTTCTCATAGAAAAAAATTTAGAAATCCAAAACTTTCTTCACGCCTGCAATAATACGCGCAGGGTTTGGAAGCCATGTATCTTCAATTTGTGCGAATGGATATACTGTGTCCGGACCTGCGATCCGAAGAACAGGTGCTTCCAAGTGCAGCAATGCTTTTTCGTTAATTTGTGCAATAACCTCAGCAGCAACACCGGAGCTCTTTTGAGCTTCTTGTACTACGATAGCACGGTTAGTCTTCTTCACAGACGCTACAATAGTGTCGATGTCGATTGGACTTACAGTACGAAGGTCAATAATTTCAACGTTAATGCCTTCTTTTTCGAGTTGCTCGGCTGCTTTGGTAGCTGTATGTACCATCAGCCCGTAAGTAATGATAGATACATCAGCACCTTCACGTACTACGTTAGCTTTGCCAAGTTCAACAGTGTATTCACCTTCTGGCACTTCAGCACGGAATGCATGGTAAAGGTTCAAATGCTCCATGAAGAATACAGGGTCATTGTCGCGGATAGACGCGATAAGAAGTCCCTTAGCATCATATGGGTTTGAAGGAATTACTACTTTAATACCCGGGCTTTGTGCAATCAAACCTTCGAGTGAATCTGTATGAAGCTCAGCAGCCTTAACTCCGCCACCAAAAGGAGTACGGAATACGATTGGAGCATTATATTTACCGCCGGAACGCCAGCGCAGACGTGCCGCTTGAACAACGATCTGATCAAGTGCTTCAAAGATAAAACCAACGAATTGAATTTCTGCAATTGGGCGGAAGCCTTGTACACCAAGACCAAATGCCAGACCACCGATAGCGGACTCAGCTAGTGGAGTATCAAAAATACGATCTTCGCCAAATTCCTTTTGCAGCCCTTCCGTTACACGGAAAACGCCACCTACATTACCAACATCCTCTCCGAAGATAAGAACGTTAGGGTCACGATTCAGTTCAACGCGCATCGCGTCGCGGATCGCTTCTTTCATATTCATTTGTGCCATTGCCTGATATCCCCCTTATTCAAAATCGGCTTTTTGCTCTTCCAGATGTTTAGGTGTTACTTCGAACATGCTGTCGATCAAGCCAGGTATAGTCATTTTTTCGGTTTGTTCAGCTTTTTTAATCTGCTCGTTAACAGTAGCTTTCGCTTCGTCTTTCACGCGCAGCGTATCTTCTTCAGTCCAAAGACCTTTCTTCTCCAAATACTTGGCAAGACGGTTGATTGGATCCTTTTCGCTCCATTGTCCTTCTTCTTCTTTCGAACGATATTTACTTGCATCGTCAGAAAGGGAGTGTGGACGGAAACGGTAAGTTACAGCTTCGATCAATGTAGCACCTTCGCCATTACGTGCACGCTCAGCAGCGTCACGAACAGCACTGATTACTGCAAAGATGTCCATGCCGTCAACTTTAATTCCCGGGATACCAGCTGCAACCGCTTTGTGAGCGATCGATTTGGAAGCTGTTTGTTTTGCGAATGGAGTCGTAATCGCGTAACCGTTGTTTTGAACAAAGAAGATAACAGGCAGTTTAAAGCGACCAGCAAAGTTCAAGCCTTCATAGAAGTCGCCTTCAGAAGAACCGCCATCACCAGTGTAAGTAATTGCAACACTCTTTTGTTTCTTCAATTTAAAGCCCATTGCAATTCCTGTAGCGTGCAGGATTTGCGCGCCGATGATAATTTGTGGCATCAATACATTAACGCCATCAGGAATAGCTCCACCATGTTGGTGTCCACGGGAATATAAGAATGCTTGGTACAATGGAAGTCCGTGCCATACTAGCTGCGGAATATCACGGTAGCCTGGGCATAAGAAGTCTTCTTTCTCCAAAGCGTACTCGCTACCAATCATAGTAGCTTCTTGACCGGATACCGGTGCGTAGAAACCAAGACGGCCTTGACGACCAAGATTTACTGCACGATCATCCCAAGTACGGGTAAATACCATACGATACATAATTTCTTTCAGTTGATCGTCGGTTAAATCAGGCATTTTATCCTTGTTGATAATTTCTCCATCCGGGGAAAGTACCGTTAGAGCCTCGACGTCCTCTGTATACACTTCATAAGGAACTTTACTCATTATCTTCACCTCAATAAAAAAATTTGAATATCAGCTGCCTCTGTTATAATATTATTATACACCTGTTTGGTTACTTTCGTCAAAGAAATACTTATAAAATTTATATTCCTTTAAATTTTGTATGTATAACAGGTGATTTATTTTTATATAACAGTTTAAAGCTTTTGGAACAAGTAAATGATTAATCACACAGTTACTCAGCTATTCATTTTAGAGCAAACCGTTGTGTATTGCAAAATTCGACAAGAAAGGTGACGTGGCAACTATGAGCGATTCTGTTTTTCTGAAACGCACAATTGTAAAAGAAACGCTTTGGAGTAAACATCTGCAGGAGGAACGTAAATTACGCATCTATCTCCCTCCCGGCTACAACGAAGTCTTGAGCTACCCAGTGGTGTACTGCCAAGACGGCGAAGAGTTCTTTAACTTTGGCCGCATCGCTACACTCGCTGGACGTCTTATTATAGAAGAAGACGTGGAGCCCTTCATCATCGTTGGTGTCGAAGTAGACGTCGCTGTTCGCACTCAAGAATACGCTCCTTTTGGCAGCAGATTCAAGCAGTACTTATCTTGCTTTTCCGAAGAGATTATTCCCTTCATTGAACAAAAATATCCTGTGCGACGTACTCCGGACGAACGAATCTTAGCAGGCGACTCCCTTGGGGGCAGTGTATCGCTCCATCTTGCACTTGCTTATCCTGCGATCTTCACACGTATCATCAGCCTTTCCGGTGCATTCTATCCTGAATCCCGCGACATGCTGGCTAAAGAAGAGGATCTCTCCTGGCTCAACATTAATATGGTCGTTGGTCTGCAGGAAATAGACTACAAAACGGATACTGGCATTTATGATTTCGTTCAAATGAATCGAGAAACAAAAACATTGCTTGAATCACGCGGAGCAACCGTATCCTATCGAGAGAAAGACGGACATCATCTCTGGGGCTTCTGGCAGAAAGAGCTACCAGAATCTCTACTCTATTTCTTAAACGCATAATGACCTATTGATAGTAGTAAATAGTGAACATCTAAAGAACAGTATGTAGATTACTTGATTGCGCTTACAGTTAATTCAGCAATTCCCCTCGATTTACCATATAAATCATACAGAGAGAGCTGTAATCCGAATGGGTTACAGCTTTTCTCTTATCATTCTTTCCAGCAATATGTCACAGCCCGCGTTGATCAAATCATATACCTGTTCAAAATTACCTGTAAAATACGGATCCGGCACTTCGCGAAGCTCCTCCTCAGGCAATAAGTCCATGAAGAACATTAGCTCGGCGTCTTTCCCGCCAGGAATCTTTCGAACATTCTCTCCATTAGACTTGTCCATGCAGACGATATAGTCAAATTTTTGAAAATCTTCACTGTCGACTAGCCGTGCTAACATGTTCTCATAGCTAATGTCGTTCTGATCAAGGATACGTCTTGTTCCTTCATGCGGCTCTTTTCCTATATGCCAATCTCCAGTTCCCGCTGAGTCTACAAGAATCTTATCAGATAGTTCTCGTTCATTAATCTTATGCCGCAGAACAGCCTCCGCCATTGGTGATCGACAAATATTACCCAGACATACAAACAGTACGCTTACGATTTCGTTCACCTCCCAGTTGTTAAACCTAAATATATGTGAATTTATACTCAAAAGATCGCACACTATCATTTTAGCGTTGTCGAGGTCAATTGTGCAACCTTTCGATCTGCATTATACTGGACAGGATACTCAACAAGAGGTTTAAGAGGAGGAATGGATGTTATGTCATCCAAACGAGTCGTAATTTTTGCAGGTGGAGAACTATCTCCAGAATATTTCAACCTATTAGATGAAGATGATTTTATTATCGGTGCGGATCAGGGAGCGCTATTTCTCATTTCACACGGATATACACCAGATATAGCAGTAGGTGATTTTGATTCCGTATCGCCTGAAGCACTTCAAGATATTGAAAACAAAAGTAAGAAGACTATCACCTGTGATGCCGTGAATAAAGATTTGACAGATAGCGAGATGGCGCTAGATATTGCAATGGATCAGCAACCCGAATCTATTCTACTATTAGGTGTTACGGGTACTCGTATTGACCACTCCCTGGCTAGCATTCAAATGATGACAAGAGCCCTACAACGTCAAATCAACTGCCACGTCATGGACACTCATAACTATATAACCCTTACAGGATCCCAGGCTGTTATCAACGATTTAGGCTATACCTACGTTTCTTTACTGCCTTTAACCCCAGAAGTATCGGGTATTACCTTAGACGGATTTCAATATCCATTGAAGGACGCTACACTAAAGCTTGGACAATCACTTGGTGTGAGTAACAAACTGGTTTCATCCTCAGGGACGGTTACCATTCGAAGTGGATTGTTGCTGATCATTCAGAGTAAAGACTAGATACATACGGATCATTTTTAACTTAAAAATGCTACTATTTTATAGTTTAGAAACATCATTGTAACTTTTATCTCAAATTCGAAAAAGCCGTGAAAACTCTTTTGTACCAAGGGTTTTCCGGCTTTTTTAAGATAATATTACATCAAATTATTAATTTTTTGTAACTTTTAATGAATTTTTAATAAAACGCTTACAACCCATACCCAGCCTCACTTTATTGCACCTCTTCCAATTTTTATGTCATAGATAACCTGCTATACTACGAATCAGGCAAGCAAGACAGACAAACACAACAACAAAGACTAACACCTTGGAGGTAATACAACATGAATAAACAACAATGGATTAAAAAAGCGATTGTTATAGGAATGGTTACTACAATGGGCTTGGGTACAATGATGGCAACAGGCGTAGGCGCAACGAAAGTTGAAGCAGCTTCCGTATCTAAAGGTCAAAGCGTAGTGAATCTCGGGAAAAAATATATGGGAGTGCCTTACAAGTTCGGTGCATCCACTTCAACTACTAAAGTTTTTGACTGCTCTTCTTTTACAAAATACATCTTTAAACAATATAATGTAACATTGCCTCGTACATCCGTAGATCAATCTAAAGTAGGGAAAGCAGTATCGAAAGCTGACCTTCGTGTAGGTGATCTAGTATTTTTCTCCAGCGGTAGCAGAGCAAACGGTAAAAATGTAACTCACGTAGCTGTTTATGCTGGCAATGGCAAAATTCTGCACACTTACGGTAAACCAGGTGTTACGATTTCCGATCTTAACTCCGGTAATTGGAAAAAAACATATTTAAAGGCTCGCCGCGTACTGTAAACAACGACTCTGTAGAGTTCTAACTATAATAGAGAAATAGTCTCAGGATGTGGTGCCGCCTTCGGGCGCCCTCATTACATATCCTGTTCCGCGAACGGTATGAATCAACTTGTTCCGGTGACCTTTATCCATTTTCAAACGGATATGTCTGATGTAAACATCTACAACATTGGTATCTGCGTGAAATTGGTAACCCCATACTTCTTTAAGTATCTCGATGCGAGAGCATATCATTCCTTGGTTCGCAGCGAGATAATACAATAGATCAAATTCTTTGGGTGTCATTTTTAACTCGATCCCGTCGCGACTTACAAACCTGCGGCTGGGATCGAGCATTAAACCATCGACTCGCAGTATTTGATTTAAATTTCGACGCCGTCCAGTAAGGGTTAACAAATTTAGAATTCTGTGTTTGAATTCACCGGTGTGTAAAGGCTTTGTCATATATTCATTACCCCCGGCTGAGAACGCCGAAACTGCCCCAGTTCCAGATTCAGATTGTTTACCGGAAATCACCATTACCGGTAGTATCATCCCCTCAGCTCTTACAGCGGAAATTATGTCCCAGCCTTCCCAAGTCCCCACCTCGCATAGCTCAGCAAGCAGCAGTACCGGTTCTACTTTTGATATGGATAAGCGGAGATCCTCGGGATCTTCGCTTTTTGTTGCTTCAAGTCCAATATCTTGTAGCACACTTTCTATAACGGTTCGATCTTCTTCTCTACTACTGCTATCAGCCATATACCATATTATTTGCTCAATCACAAAGCTCCCCCATATCCATAAGACTTGCACCAGCATCTCTGCGGTACGTATAGAATTCCCGGAAAACAAAAAGACCATTCCTAAGGAATGGCCTAAACACCTATTTACAGCTTCTTTATCCAAAATATCGATGATAAAAGCTCCGAGCAGCAGCAATATCTTTTGTCCCATGAATCAACGCTCTACCATCAGCAAAAATTACTAACCGATAAGGCCCTTCTATAAAAGAAACCAGATAAGCGTTGCTGTCCACGCTTCCGCTTCCTAAACGAGACAAACGATCCGCAGTTTCCTGCAAGTTAAGCTTCTGTGGTCTCGCAGGTCGAATTTGTACTGTATCCCTTCCACAAAGAACATCGCCTCGTTCGGTATTCGCTGCCATTAGATAGGGATAGATCGGATGACTCCCACAAGAAGGACAGTTTTTCTTTTTGGCAGCTTTCACTCCAATTTCATGGTATTCATTCCGCCACACATCAAACGTTAACAGTTTGTTTCTTAATTGAGCTTTCCGCTTACCTAGGAGTTTCAGCGCCTCTGCCGTTGCATTTGCCGTAACTAGTTGTACCGCTTGCGGAAGTATACCTGCGGTATCACAGGTATCACCTCCTAGCGGTACTGTACCTAGAAGACAATGGAGACATGGAGTTTCTCCTGGCAAAATCGTATAGGTTATTCCATAACTGCCTACACATGCACCATAGATCCAAGGAATACCGTGCTTTTGCGCCATATCATTAATAATGAGCCGAGTATCAAAATTGTCTGTACCATCCATGATCAGATCAACCTCTGAAACAAGCCCTTCCAACTCTTCGGCCCGAACATCTATAACATAGGCTTCAATAACGACCTCAGAATTAATCTGCCTAAGTCTGCTCTGTGCAGCAGCAGCCTTAGGCATACGTTCAATAGCATCTACCTCAGTATAGAGCTGTTGCCTCTGAAGGTTACTCCACTCTACATAATCACGGTCAGCTAAAATAATTTTACCTACCCCGCAGCGTACCAGCGTCTCTGCAATCCCTGTACCAAGCGCACCTGCTCCCACTACTAGTACACTAGACTGCGCGAGCCCTTGTTGTCCCTCTGCTCCAAATGGCGCAAATCGCACCTGACGAGAATAACGATCTTCACGACCATCTGTATGAATCATTCGGTTTCCCTCCCCGTATCCAAAAACCGGAGAACAGCAGATCGATCGTCTGCTATTCCCCGGGAGTATGATGATTCTATACTTGTACTGCTGACCACTGTTCAACATCCCAAATTTTCGTAACCCAGTCTTCATAGAAATCAGGTTCATGGGAGACGAGCAGAACGGTGCCTTTATATTCTTGTAATGCCCGCTTCAGCTCAGCTTTGGCAATAACATCAAGGTGATTGGTAGGTTCATCGAACAGAACCCAGTTGCTCTCACGCATCAACAGCTTACAGAGACGGACCTTAGCTTGTTCGCCACCACTCAGCATGCTAAGCGGTCGGGTAATATGCTCATTTTTCAGACCACAGCGAGCTAGATGACCACGCACTTCATTCTGAGTTAGACTAGAAAATTCATTCCAGACATCCTCAATAGGCGTAAGATTAGCTGCTTTTACTTCTTGTTGGAAATACGCTGAGTTCAGATAATCTCCTAGATAGGTTTTACCGCTATACGTAGGAATCACGCCAAGAATAGTCTTGAGTAGCGTCGATTTACCGACACCATTGCAACCAGTTATAGCGATCTTCTCTCCACGTTCAATGGTCATGTTCAGCATAGGAAGCAACGGACGGTCGTAACCAATCTCGAAATCAATACCTTCGAAGACTGTTTTCCCGCTGGCCCGACTTTCTTTAAACTTAAAGGTAGGTTTTGCAGCTTCTTCTGGTCGATCAATTCGATCCATACGATCCAGCTGTTTCTCACGGCTCTTCGCCCGTCCAGATGTGGAGGCACGAGCTTTGTTACGCTGAATGAAATCCTCTTGTTTCTTAATAAAATCCTGTTGTTTCTCATAAGCATCTATGTGTTGGATCTTATTCATCTCGGCCATATTCAGAAATTTCTCGTAGTTCGCAGTGTATCGAGTAAGTTTGCCGAACTCCAGGTGATAGACCACATTTACGACTTTATTCATGAATTCCGTATCATGAGAGATCAATATAAATGCATATGGATATTGCTTCAAATAGTTAGTTAACCAGTCGATATGCTCAACATCCAAATAGTTAGTAGGCTCATCCAGCAATAGTACATTCGGTTTCTCAAGCAGAAGCTTCGCGAGCAGAACCTTTGTGCGCTGACCCCCACTTAGTGAAGCGACATCACGGTCAAGTCCAATAACGGATAGGCCAAGACCATTCGCCATTTCCTCCACTTTTACATCAATAAGATAAAAATCTCCGATGTCCAGCTGTTCCTGAATGTCCCCCATTTGCTCGAGTAACATCTCTAACTCTTCAGGAGAAGCGTCGCCCATCTTTTCAGTTATAGTTAGCATTTCCTGTTCCAGCTCTAAAAGTGGCAAGAAAGCGTCCTTCAATACATCACGGATGGTTTTCCCTGGCGTTAAGATCGTATGCTGATCCAAGTAACCATAACGGACGCGAGGCGTCCACTCTACTTTTCCACTATCCTTCAACAGTTTTCCAGTCAAAATATTCATAAGCGTCGATTTTCCTACGCCATTTGCTCCTACGATTCCTACATGCTCACCCGGTAACAACCGGAAAGAAACATTTTTAAACAACGTCCGATCCCCAAAATTGTGGGAAACGTCTTCTACACTAAGTAAACTCATAAATTCTCCGCAAGCTCCTGTCTATACTTAAATAATGCGTAATAAGAGGAACGTCTTTGACGTC
>NZ_CDRJTB010000022.1:0-81489 GCF_976954365.1 Paenibacillus sp. Marseille-Q9583 | reverse complement strand
TAATATGCGAGAATTATTAGTCTCTCTTCTATATTAAATAAAAACGGCCCACTCACAGAAGACTGCGAGGTGGACCGTTTTTGAACAATACCTGAAACATGCTATACCGTAGAACGTTCAATAATACGATACTCAAGCTTATGGTGTACAGGATGACTATCATTATTTTGGATCTGATCAAAGATGATCCGAAAAGCTGTAACGCCCATTTCGGGTAACTGGTTATCTATGGTGGTTAGACCTAAAAGTCGTCCGATCGGCTGGTCGTCAAATCCGATGACCGCCAGATCCTCAGGAATACGGATATCGTTCTTCCACGCTTCGATGATTAGACCGGCTGCCACATGATCGCCTGAAATAATTAGGGCATTAGGCCGGTTCTTCATTTTCAGCAGTTGGTGCAGTACACGTCCACCATCCTCTTCATTCATACAGTCATACATCATCCATTCTTCCTGAAAAGGCTGGCCTGTAGCGGCTAGAAAGTCACTAAAGGCAATTTGCCGGATAGAACTACTGCTGCCATGCTGTCTGCCTTCACAGTAACCTATCTGTTCATACCCCTTATCATGCAAGTACTGCAGGCCCGAGCGAAAAGCGGAATAATGTTCGATATACACAGAAGAGAAGCGGCGTTCACCTCTATCTTGGCAGATGACTATCGGGCCATATGCTGTATATTCATCAATGACTTCTGAGCTCATTCTCGTAGATACAATTACCACGCCGTCAATTTCTTTGTTGCGCAGCATTTCCAGTACCTTGAGTTCTTCTTCATGACGATAATCGGTTTGGCACAGAATCAAGCGGTATTGCGCCAGCAGCGCTTCTTGGGCTAAGCCTTCAATAATTACAGAGAAATAAAAAATGTTGATATTAGGGATAATAACGGCAATAGCTTGGGTACGGCCGGTAATTAGATGTACGGCATTCATATTACGCGTGTAGTTTAACTTTTCAATCGTATTTAAAACAGCGGTTCGTTTGGTTTCACTTACATAAGGATGATTATTGAGTACTCGCGAGACCGTTGTCACGGAAACACCAGCCATACGGGCGATTTCTTTTATATTAGCCATTCGAGAACAACAGCCTCCCTTTGGTGCTTGTGTGTAGTATCTAGTCTTTTTATTCTATCATATCGTCCGTAAATTACTTTGCAAATAAAAAGCTTGCTATGGAATCCATTTCATAAATTAGACTGTAGTTGCAAGGGATTACCGGACTAAACCGGCGTAACCTAACGGGCGTGACGGACCGGTACATCTAGTTTCATTTCTAATGTAAAGGTCCGAGGATCGGCTTCATTTAAAATCTACATAAAACGGTTGTCATCGTTAAAAGATGACAACCGTTTTTTTCTTTGTAGCTATACAGTTTGTGACGCTTTTGGTGCTCTATTGCGCAGCATCTCCCACACAATAAACGCAAGGACAAGCAGCTGAGGCAATAAAGTTTCCCAAGTTGGATACATCCCGAGCCAGCTAATAGAAGGTAATCCATCCTGTACATGTGCGGGTAGTTTCCCTGCGACTTGAAGGGAGTGAATGCTCTCTCCAAGAAAGCGGAATACTAAATAGTAAATAAGAAGTGTAGCTGTACGGAAGAAGGCGGCAATCGGCAATTTCGCACTTAAGGCAATAATTGCGTAACCTACAATTGCTAGAATGACTAGAGCACTACCGATCCCTAGCAGCAATTGAGACACTTTAATGGAAGGGGCCATCCCTACATAAAAAATGGTGGTTTCTGCTCCTTCACGTAAAATCGCAAGCGCTGCTACGGAGGACAAAGACCAGAGATTGCCTTTGGCTAATGCTCCATCCACTTGCCGTCCAACATAGTTGTTCCAATTTGCGGTATTTGATTTACTATGCAGCCAGCGTCCAATGGTAAGCATCATAATGACGGCTACAAGACCTGTGATGCCTTCAATCATCTCGCGTGCTCCACCAGATGCCGCGCGGGAAATGGTATAGGTGAGTAGGACGGCTAATCCGATACTCGCTACAAGTCCTACAGCAGCGCCAGACCAAATCCATTTCTGTGCTTTTGTGTTGCCATCACGTTTCAGGTAGGCAAGAAGGGCAGACAATACGAGAATCGCCTCCAGTCCTTCACGCAGAAGAATTAGCGCAGCATCCCAAGCATTATAGGTTGTCTCACCAGCCAAAGGAGTCAGCTCAGTGACCATATTATCCATGATCTTTAAGGCTTGATCTAGCTTAGGTGGATTAGAGAGCAGATAGCCAGTGACTGCTGCACTTTCGTTCTCAATATTGGTATAGACCGCTGGAGATGCGATCTGTACTTGTCCTTCAGCAGAGGGCCAATCTACGATGAATTGCTCCATGATATTAGCTGCTTCTGCGCTGTTGCCTGCTTTGGCGGTGGAAGAAGCTTTGCTCAGATGGCTGATCAGTCCTTCAATAGTTGCTGGTTTACCGGAAGTATCCCCAGCATCTATTGCTTTGCCTTCACTGTAATCAGCAAGCAGCTGATATAAGGCTTCTGCTTCTGATTTCGCCGACGCCTCGCGGAGCGGTTCAGCCTGCAGCGCGATGCGCAGCAGGCTGATCTTCGTCTCCAGTAAGCTGTAGACGGCGGAATTGTCGGCCCGGATGTTGCGCTCCGCCGGCTTCCATCCGCTGACGATGTCGCGGTACGCTGCCGCTGCCGCGCTCCAGTCGGCGCTGCGCGCCGCATCCCGCGTGCGCTCGGCCGCGGGCAACAGCTTCGCCGCCGTCTCGCGTCCGGCGGCTCTAGTGTCACCGCCGTCCGTGCCGGAGGCGGCGGTGACATACGCGTCCACGCTTCTTGCGAGCGTGGACAGTGCCGTTTTGGCGGGCGCACCATCGCCCGCCGCAAGGGCCGCCGCCGCGTCTGCAAGCGCGGCGTCAACGGCGGCAGCCGGACCGGCAAGTGCCGGGTCCGGCGTGTTCTCGTTCGCGGTGCGCCACAGCGCAGCGAACGCTTCTACATCGGCAGCGGCCGCGTCCCAGCGGCTCTGGCCGGCTTCGACGAGTGCGCTGCCGACTGGCGGCAGCAGCTCGTCGACCGAGCCATCACCCTCCGCCCCCGCCGGGTTAGATAGCATCAGTATACATATGATGCTAAACAGAATCAGTACGGCTGCCTTTGATAGCAGCCGTTTATTAAGAGAGTACATCGGGATAATCCCCTTTCAATAATGGACAGGAACATTCGATTGGAAAATTAGGGCTGGCTTAGCCTAAAAGTGTTTCCCCGATGTAGCCGCCTTGGCGAATACCTGGGAAGCAGGCAAATACCGCACTGCCTGTATGCGTCATATATTCGTTTAGCCGATCACTTTTCGAGAGGCGCTGCTGGATCGCAACAAATTGCTTCATTAAATCCCGTTGAAAGCTGATGAATAATAATCCTGCATCGAGTTGACCTGTTGCGATATCTAATCCGCTGGAAATGGAGTAAGAGCGGCGCAGCATTTTGACTGTGCCGTCACCATGCGCTAAGGCTGAATGTGAATCCGGCGGAATGACGGGCTTCCCGAAAGCATCAGCCGCTTTAAGATTTAGATCATCGAATTCATCCTTTGCACCGATAGGTGCTCCGCTATGACGATAACGGCCAAAGGTGGCTTCTTGATCGCTCAGAGAGGAACGGTCCCAGACCTCAATTCGGAAACGTACACGGCGAACTGCCATATAAGTGCCGCCGCTCATCCATGAAGGACCGTCACTGCTGCTGTTCCAGACCACTTCGTTCATTTCTGCTTCGTTCGTAGTATCTGGATTTCCTGTGCCGTCTTTAAAACCTAGAAGATTACGTGGCGTCGCTCCCTTAGGATCTGCTGTTCCTGTGCGCTGGAAGCCTTCCTGTGTCCAGCGGAGTACGGCTGTGCCACGGGCAATACGTGCCAGATTTCGGATGGCATGGAAGGCCACCTGCAGATCATCAGCACATGCTTGGACACAAATATCTCCACCACACCACTTAGGATCCAGGTTGTCTCCCGTAAATGCTGGAAGGTCGGCTAATAGGGTTGGACGCTTGGAAGATAAACCGAATCTGTTGTCAAAAAAAGAAGGGCCGACACCAAAGGTAAGCGTACAGCGTGAAGGGTTTAAACCATCCACTTCACCTGTATCGGAGGGTGGGAGATTTGGGTTGTCATTGACGTCGCCAATGAGGCTGCCAGTAGTAAGAGAAGCTGCGGCAGTTGTCCATGCTTGCATTAGCTT
Organism: Paenibacillus sp. Marseille-Q9583; assembly: GCF_976954365.1. Lineage (NCBI taxonomy): Bacteria > Bacillati > Bacillota > Bacilli > Caryophanales > Paenibacillaceae > Paenibacillus > Paenibacillus sp. Marseille-Q9583. The sequence continues at coordinate 77,266 of NZ_CDRJTB010000022.1, read as the reverse complement.
TTTTACATCGGATAGCTTCGTTGTGGTCAGATCAAAGGCTGCGAAATAAATAAAATTCTGCGCAGGGGTTAGAATGCCGGCCTGATGACTCCCGTAAAAAGGTATGGAATCAGCATCGGAGGCTACTGTTGGCTCAGCTACGGCATTGCGCGCAGCCATAATTCCACCAACACCTCCACCACCTAATAATAGACCAAGGCTAGTGGCGCCAGTAAGCCGCAGTAAATCGCGGCGGCTTAGTTTTTTATCTAATATAAGATTGCTCTTGGTTTCATTGAGAGGGGCACCCTCTGCATTCGCTGGTACACCGGTAGATCTATTTTGCTTATTCATGATGATCACACTCCTAGAATAGTTCCCATGTTGGACAATGGCTCAGCCAAGGCATCCAAATTCTGACTCAACTTACGCACATCTTCTTCCTTCAGCTCTTCATAGGAAACATATCCATCTCCAGATTTGAAAGGAGCAAGCTCAGCTTGCAAGGCAGCAAACCGTTCACCAATCGTTTTTTCCAGCTCAGCATCTTTTTTCGCCAGTTCTGGCTTTAACAGCTCGTATATCTTTTGGGCACCTTCAACATTAGCGACGAAATCGTACAGATCTGTGTGGGAGTAACGTTCTTCCTCACCTGTTACTTTAGAAGAAGAAACCTCATTAAGCAGTTCTACAGCACCAGTAACGAGCAGATTGGCATCGATTTCTACGGTCTCTACTTTTGCACGTAGAAGCTGGGCATCTTTCAATAATTGGTCAGCAACTTCGGTCATATCTTTGGTTGTGTTATCCTGCCAGAGTGCCTTTTCAAGCTTATGGAAGCCGCGCCATTCAGCAGTATCTACGTCATTCTCGCGGGCATCAATATTCGGATCCAAATCACCAAGTGCTTCTGCAATCGGCTCAATTCGCTCGTAATACATGCGGGCTGGCGCATAAAGTGCTTTCGCATCCTCAATCTTTGCTTCTTTTACTGCGTTCGTGAAATTTTCTGTTTGCTTTACAAATTCATCACATTGCTCGATGACATATGTACGATATTGTTCAACCGCTGATGTAAAGTCGGCAGCAGTTGCTGTAGTAGTATCAGATGTATTTGTAGCCTTGGTACTGTTAGCAGCAGCATTTGCAGAGTTATTATTGCTAGTGTTGCTATTGCTGTTATTGTTGTTACTGGCACACCCGGTAAATAGTATGGAAGCTGCAAGTAGACCTGCAGGCACGGCATATGTGAATTTCATTGAATGAAGCACCCCTTTTTTATATGTGAATGATAATCGTTATCATTTATGCTGGACTTATCATAAGTCCGTATACATTTACTGTCAATATAAAATTGTGATGTATTTCATAGTTATATTTTGTAAGACAAAAAAACTCCCGGGATTGGGAGTTGAGTTTGTAGAAATATATCTAATAACATCCGGAAATAGCAAGTTAACACTTCGTTTGATTTGATCATTTATTTGCGCGAACGCAGCCCTTAAACGCAGCTTTTTTCTAGATTTGGATCGCTATCGGACCTCATAGTCGCTATTGTCCTAAAAAATACCAAATATTGATCTCTTTCTGAGGAATAGCTGTACTGGAGTCCGAAACTTAGCTCAAAAGGCGAAAAATATACTAATAACGTCATCTGGGTCCGTAACCCTCTGAACGAGATGATGAATACACTGTTGAAGCGGGCAGTCAACGACCAACAACACAAAACAGCGATTCTCCAATATGGATGAATCGCTGCTATGTGTTGCTTACAGTTTTTATAATTAACCGGACCGTCTCATTTATAGGAAAAAGCTACCTATTCGACAGCCCCATTCTGTGTCGTCTTTATTTTATTGTTCATTATGGGATTCATGTTCCGCAGAGGGGGGGTTTTTGAATACTTCTGCGGCTTCCTCAGCAGAGAATTCCGGTTCGAATTTACCAACTAGTGGCAATTTGTTTAATTTCGTAGTTTGTACCTCTGCTTTGGTAGGTTGATTATTTTTCGAGTTGCTCATACTTACACCTCCTTTTAATAAGAAACAACAAGTTGTAGTTTGCCCTGTTATGAGATGATTCTATCCAAGAGAATTTCAAGTTTTGCGGGTGAATGTCCTCACTAAAGCGGTGTAATAAGCTTCGGATGGTTAAGCCCATTTTGTAGTTATGACAGCACCATTAACTTCATCAATACATAATATGTTTTGACTGTATCCCTTTACCTTGTTATACCAAACAAACCCAGGGCAAGGAGGGGTGACACCATTGAAGGGGAACGAACACCACAGCAAATTTCTGTTGACTCATCGTGAGCGCGAAGTTTTCGAGCTTCTCGTGCAGGACAAAACGACTCGTGATATCGCTGGTTTATTATTTATCAGCGAAAAAACAGTTCGGAACCACATCTCCAATGTAATGCAAAAACTAAACGTTAAAGGCCGTTCACAAGCGGTTGTCGAGCTGATCAAGCTTGGGGAGCTGAAAATATAGCTGGCCATGTCTTCGGAAGTGACGCGTTTAAGCCTTCTCCACCTCTAGGGGTGAGGGAAGGTTTTTTGTTGTGGTTCTTGAATTTATGATAAGCTATTATATCCTGCGGAAAAACTTTGCTATTCCCGGCGATTTAGATTCCGGAATATTAAGTTTGGCTGCAGTTTATGGATTGACGGATATTGGGAATGGTTGTAAAATCATCTTAAAGTTAAAACCTTTAAACTTTTGAAATCAATTTGATACTTTCGATAAAGGTGAAACTGACATTCAATGTTCGATTCTCAGTCAGAGCGTAGTTATGGCGAGAAGAGTTGGTCCTTTTTTATTTCCTTAAAAGTTATAACGTTTAAACTATTGAACTTGGAGGCATAGAAGCTTAGATGAACATTCATGATGTAGCCAAAAAGTCGGGGCTCTCTGTAGTGACCGTGTCCAGAGTGATTAACAATTCACCTTCTGTACGTGAAGGCAATAGGCGGAAAGTGCTGAGTGCTATAGAGGAATTAAATTATCAGCCCAATTCAGCTGCGCGGAGTCTCGTGCGTGGCAAGACGGGAGTCATCGGTATGTCGATTACAAACTTTAACGACTCCTTCTATGACCGCGTGATTCGCGTGGTGAACCGGAAGCTGGCAGAACAAGGTTACTTCTTGGCCCTGTCGATAGCCGAGAATGAGGATGAAGGCGTTAACTTCCTGTTTCAGAAGGATCGCGTTGACGGGATTATCCTGTTGTCTCCGATTGAGGAGAAAGAATATGTGGAGGAGCTGAAAAGAAAAAACATTCCGTTTGTCTTGCTGGATAACCAGCTCCAGCATGAGGATGTTCCCAGTGTCGTCGTCGATAACTATCTAGGGGGTTATGAAGCTACCAAGCACTTAATTGGTCTTGGACACACCCAGATCGCCTATATCGGTGGCCCTTCGGTATTCCTGAGTGTAGCGGAGCGCAAGCGGGGTTATGTACAGGCGCTGAATGAAGCGGGGCTAACGCCCTTCGGCACGGAATATTGCGGATTTACGGTAAGTAGCGGTTATGAGGTGGCCAAGAGATGGATCCGTGAAGATAAGCTGCCGACAGCCATTTTTTCCGGAGACGATTTTATTGCTTTAGGTGTTGTTCAAGCCCTGCGTGAGGAGGGGATTCTGGTACCTCAGGATATCTCAGTGGTTGGCTTTGATGATCAGCAGTTCGTAGGTGAATTTTATCCCCGATTGACGACAGTCAGACAGCCTGAGGCGCAAATGGGCAGTATTGGTGTTGATTTGCTGATGAAATTAATCAATGGGGAGGTGATGCCAGCTGTTGTAACGAAGCTCGCTCCTCAGCTTCTCGTGCGTGAATCCACCGCATCTGTAAGGTTAACCTAAATATTAGGAGTGAAACGAACTGTGAAGTACTTTTTGGGAGTCGATGCAGGCGGCAGCAAAACTTATGCAATGATTGCAAATGAACAGGGAACGGTCATTGGTGTAGGCAAGGGAGGGAACGGGAATCATCAAAATAATCGTGAGCAGGCGGAGAACAGTTTGCACCAGGCTGTATCGGGAGCGATTATAGCGTCGGGGCTGACAAAGGATCAGATGGAGTATTCCTGGTTCGGTCTGGCTGGAGCGGACCGAGAATCCGATTTTCGAATTTTACGACCAATCATCAGCAGACTTGGCCTTCCCCGAACTGAGATTTCCTGCGATACCTGGATTGCCTTGCGATCAGGTACAGAGAGTAATTATGGGATCGTGCTGATCTGCGGCTCGGGAGTGAACTGCGCCGGTAAAAATCCGCGAGGCGTTACATATCAATGTGGTGGATTTGGCTATCGGTTCGGTGATTACGGCGGCGGCTATGATCTAAGTATTGAGGTATTCCGTAGCGTTATTCGGGCGGATGATGGAAGAGAGAAAGAGACTGTCTTAAGCGAACGCTTAATTCATTTGCTGGGCTATTCCAGTGTTTCGGAGTTAAGGGAGGATTACCTGGATCATTCCAGAGACTTGCCTCCCCAGATTGCTGAGCTGCTGTTTCAAGCGGCAGATGAAGGAGACCAGGTTGCCACCCTACTGCTAACCAAGCAAGGGGATGAGCTCGGTTTGGCAGCGGTATCGACAATCCGCCATTTGGCTATGGAGGAGGATTCCTTTGACATCGTACTTGCAGGCAGCCTATTGACCAAGGGGGATCGCTCAGGCATCATCCGGCGGGCCATTGAACAGAGAGTGAAGCATTCGGCTCCAAATGGCACTTTAAGGATTCTAACCCGGGAACCGGTTGTAGGCGCGGTCGTTCTGGCAATGGAAAGCAGCGGTGTGTGTGTGAATCAGGAGGTTCTTGATCGTCTATCACTGGGTAAGGAGGGGCTATTATTATGAAGGAGACTTTGAAGCTCGTTGTCATCGGAGCGGGTTCATCGTATACGCCTGAGCTTATTGAAGGCATCATCATGCATCATAAAGAGCTTCCTGTCCGCGAAGTATGGCTGGTGGATATTGAGGCGGGAAGGGAGAAGCTGCATACGATTGCGGAATTAAGCAAGCGTATGATTGCTGAGTCCGGACTGCCGATTACCGTGACCCAGACGCTTGAGCGCAGGGAGGCCATCGCCGGAGCAGACTTTATCTGCACTCAAATCCGGGTAGGTATGCTGGAAGCGCGAAAATGGGACGAATTAATTCCGCTTCAATACGATGTAATCGGTCAGGAGACGACGGGTCCCGGAGGGATGATGAAAGGCCTACGGACTATTCCGGTTATTCTGGATATTTGCAAGGACATCGAGGAGCTAGCTCCGGATGCCTGGTTGCTGAATTTTACGAATCCGGCCGGTATGGTAACTGAAGCTGCTCACAAATATTCATCGGTAAAAAGCATAGGCCTGTGCAACTCGCCGATCGGTTTTCAAAAGTGGCTCTCTGAGTTCTTCGGACTTCCTATAGAGAAGATCTATGCGGAGTTTGTCGGCATCAACCATCTGCACTGGGTATCCGATATCGTAATTGACGGTAAAAGCAAGCTACAGGAGCTCATTGATTACCCCCAGAACTACAAGGCGAGTAATGTGCCGTTTGATTCCTGGGATCACCGGTTTCTCAATGCTTTGAAAGCCATCCCTTCTTATTACCTGAGCTATTACTACATGACGGACGCGATGCTAGCGGAACAGAAGGAAGCAGCAGCAACGACCGGATCGCGCGCTGAGGTAGTGAAGAAGGTGGAGGAAGAGCTGTTTGAGCTGTACCGGAACGTAGAGCTAAAGGAGAAGCCAAAGCAGCTGGAGCAGCGTGGTGGAGCCTATTACTCGGAGGCGGCAGTGCTGCTGATGCGCTCCATTTATAATGATTCCCGCGATATCCAGACGTTGAATGTAAGGAATAACGGAATGATTGACTTCTTGCCGGACGATGCCTCCATTGAGGTGAACTGTGTGGTAACTAAACAAGGTCCGCTGCCGATTCCGCTGCGCAAAATTCCGCAGCCCGTCAAAGGCCTGCTGGCCGCGGTCAAGCAATACGAGAGCCTCACCATCGAGGCGGCTGTGCACGGAGACCGGGATATGGCCCTGCAGGCTATGGTTCATCATCCGCTCGTGCCTTCGGTCACCGTAGCTGAACAGCTGCTGGATGAAATGCTGGAGAAGAACAAAGCGTTTTTGCCGTTGTTTCACTAGAATCGTCCAGAGGAGGAAAAACGGATGAACACGGCCGAGAAACCAAGTAGATGGAAGAAATTCACCAGTCAATTGGATTTGCAGTCCATGGTTTGGCCGGGAATTATTTTTGTATTTATTTTTAGCTACATTCCGATGTATGGCGTGATTATGGCGTTCCAGCAATACGATATTTTTGGCGGCATTATGAAGAGCCCCTGGGTAGGATTTATGCATTTCAGAATGTTCTTCGAGGCACCGGAGTTCTGGAATGTGATGCGAAATACCATTGTGATTAGCTTGCTTAAATTGATTATCTCTTTTCCAGCACCGATTCTTCTTGCACTGATGCTGAATGAGATCGGTAATATGGGCTTTAAACGCGTTATCCAGACCGTCAGCTATTTACCGTATTTCCTGTCCTGGGTTATTGTATCCGGTTTTGTATTTTCGCTGTTATCTGTTGACAACGGAACGGTAAACTATGTACTGGAGCGATTCAATCTGGTAGGGGAGCCAGTTAACTTCCTGGCATTACCCAAATACTTCTGGTCTATTCTAGTAAGTGTAAATGTATGGAAGGAGGTCGGATTTGGGAGCATTGTCTATTTGGCCGCGATTGCAGGCATTGATCCGACTTTATATGAAGCCGCTTCCATAGACGGAGCAAGCCGATTTAAGCAAATTCACTTGATTACACTCCCCAGCATTACCCCCATTATCATTATCTTTATGATTCTTGCCATCGGCAGTCTGCTTAGTGCGGGCTTCGAGGACATTTTGCTGCTGGCAACCAATCCAATCCTGCGACCCTACTCCGATGTTATCGACACCTATGTGTACCGTGTGGGGATATTAAATGCCAGATTCTCTTATGCGACAGCGGTAGGGCTTTTCAAAGCGGTGATTAGTGTCATTCTGCTGGTGATGGCCAACAAAATCGCGCGCCGGGCAGATGTTAGTCTCTGGTAGGTACTACTACTCATAGCGAATGCTTCCGATGCAAGTTTTATTGGGATGTATCGACTGTAAGTAATGCTCCATAAACCTTTTAGGAGAGGTGAACAATGAGACTAAGCCTAGGCGACAAAATCATGCAGCGGACTATTTATATCCTTTTGACGCTGCTGGCGCTACTTATGCTGTACCCATTTTGGAACGCGCTGGTCATTTCCTTTAATCTAGGGAGCGATACGGCGCTCGGCGGTGTAACCTTGTTGCCGAGAGCATTTACCCTGGAAAATTATTATATTGTGTTTCAGGATCATCGCCTGCTGAATTCTTTTCTGATCACCATTCTTAGAACATTGAGCGGCACGGCATTGTCCGTCTTCTTCACGGCCCTGTTAGCTTACGGAATGTCCAAGAAAACATTGCTTTTTCGAAAACAATATATGGTGTTCTTCATGATTACGATGTTCTTCAGTGGAGGGCTCATCCCTAGTTATTTACTAGTTCGCTCTTTGGGTATGCTGGACACCTTTTGGGTTCTGATTATCCCCGGCATCATCAGCGTCTGGAACATGATTGTCATCCGCACCTTCTTCAACGCTTTGCCGGATGGGCTTGAGGAATCGGCCAAAATCGACGGATGCAGTAACTACGGCATTTTCTTCCGAATCGTTATTCCCGTCTCCGGCCCGGTGCTGGCTACGATTGCTTTATTTACTGCGGTCGGTTACTGGAACGACTGGTTTACGGGAGCGATCTATATTACGAAGGACGAACTGCTTCCCATACAGACTCTGCTGCGGCAGGTTATGAACTCCAACATTATGACCCAAATTGGTTCATCGAATGCCATCGCGCTGGATCATATGAACCGAAATCGGACGATTACTACGAAGTCACTGACCATGGCTACGATGATGATCGCTACTATCCCGATTATCCTGACGTACCCTTTTCTCCAAAAGTACTTTGTTAAGGGCGTAATGATCGGTTCATTGAAAGAATAGCAGCAGTCTCCATATTATGTAGAAAGAAGGGAAAAGAATGGGCAATCGTATGAAATGGGTATCGCTTCTTCTGACTTCGCTGGTGCTTCTTCTCGCTGCCTGTAGCGGAGGGGGGAATTCTAACACTTCACCAAACACAAGCGAGAAAAATCTGAATACCGAGGTCGCCACTGATGACGGCAGCGGGATTAAGCCTGTCACCTTCAGCTTCTATGGAAATTACGACTGGCTTACGACATCACCCTGGGGGGATAATGAGGCGACAAAATGGATTCAGGAGAACCGTAAGGTTACTGTTGAACCGATTCAATCGGGAGGTGCGGCCGGAGAAAAACTCAACACGATGATCGTCGGTGGTGATTTACCGGATGTCATTTTTACTGACCGGGGATCTTCAGTGGAACGGCTGGTGCAGGCAGGGCAACTTGTTGCGCTGGATGATTACTATGACAAGTATCCGAACTTCAAGAAATATGTGAAGGAATCCACTCTGAATTTGCTCCGTTCAGATGACGGAAAAATCTATCAAATCCCCAACTGGTATACATCCGGGCAATTCGGCAACGGCGGATGGATGGTGAATAAAGATATTTATAATGAGCTTGGCAGACCGGCGCTGGAGACCTTTGATGATTTGTATCAATATTTACGCTTGGTGCAAGAGAAGTATCCGGATGTTGTACCTCTGGAGGTTGGCGAGAAGGGGGCAGGTCTGGAAATTATGTATGGCGGTTTTAAGGAGAACTCCACCAGTAAGTTCATTACACTCATGGGATATCCGGAAGGCGATAAGCTGTCATCTATCTTGGACGATCCCGCTTACGAGGAGATGGTGCTGTATATCAATAAGCTGTATCGTGAACGCCTGATTACGCAGGATGCACTGCAGCAAACCCAGGACGCGGTCAAAGAAAAGGTCAATACCAGCCGGGTAGCGGTCATGGTCGAATCCAATATCACTACGTATGGAGCCGAGGGACACCGTGCACTGACTGCGAACAATCCGGACAGCGGTTATGAAATTATATGGCCGATTCATAAAGCCGGACTAGACAAAACACAAGTGTTTGTAAGCGGTTTCGAGACGCTGGGTTGGAACGTCAGTGTCATTACAAAAAAGGCCAAGGATCCGGAGGCCATCTTCGCTTACTTTGACTGGATTACAGGTCCGGAGGGACAGAAGGTGCTTTTCTTCGGTCCTAAAGGCTTGTACTGGGATGAGGAGGACGCAGACGGAGCACCAATTCCGAATGAGAAATACAAGACGACTCCTGCTAACGAGCGTACCGAAACGATGAGAAAATTCGAGGACTTTAACTGGGCGGGAAATACGACCTTTATTGATACGGCGAAAATGAGCTTAGAGGTGCTGCTTTCCGCGAACCAGAAATCATGGGAGACAGTGGCGCAGTCCACGGTGACCTGGAAAACCGCGCTGGACATTACGGAATTTGTGAATACCGATCCGCTTCCGGATACGGAGATTGGCATCATCGCACAGAATGTCGGGGATATTTATACCCTTGCTTACGCACAAATGGTTCAGGCGAAGTCGGATGAAGAGGTATTGTCGGCACTGGAGACAGCCAAAAAGAACACTCAAAAAGCGGGGCTGGATAAGCTGCTTGAGTTCAGAACCGAAAAATGGCAGGAGAATGTCAAGAAAATCAACGCGACGAAATAAGACTTTTATGAAATCTTATACTTGTGGAGGCGATATTATGGCATTTGCGCTGAGATCGAGATGCATAGCAATGTTAAGCTTCGTATTGGTTTCTTCGATAGTAGGTGGTTCCGTGCCGGCAAAGGCCGATGAGGAGAGTAATCCCCCTTTTGAAACGGAAGTGATTGTACGGACCGTAAACCAGTTTAAGAACACGGCGGATGTCCATAATTTCATCCAGCTGTCCACAAGCTACGGTGTCGATGTCATCAGCATGAACGTGAAGCAGGATGAAGATGATGAGGTTCCGTCTGGAAGTGTATTTTATCAGAGTGATATCGCTCCGATCGCGCAAGGCTACGAGAATTTTGATGCCCTGCAGGCTGTCATTACAGCAGCCCATGCTGCAGGAATTAAGGTTCATGCCTGGATTCCCCAGTTCCATGATCAGCAGGCCTTCCTTGCTCACGATGAATGGCAGATGCAAGCGCTGGTTAATGGGGTTCAGACTCCGTTCACAGGTTCTAACGGCAACGAATACTTCGTCAATCCGATTCACCACGAAGTGCAGCAGTATGAGCGTTCCATCATTCAGGAAGTGATCGAGAATTATGCTGTTGACGGTGTTGTGCTAGACTGGATCCGCTTTGACAATTACAACATGGACGTCAGTGATTACACGGTTTCGAAGTATCAGGCGCAGTTCGGGTATTCCCCGCTCAGCATTGACTTCGATACGGATTCGCCTCAGCGTGAGCAGTGGAATGAATGGAGAACTGAACAAATTGGACAGTATGTAGGCGATATCCGTCAGGATATCACCCAGTCCTCGAAGCCGGATGTGCAGCTCGGCGTGTATATTTTGCCGCCAGAATTCATTGAGGTTGGACAGAATGTAGCCAAATTCAAAGATGATATCGACTTTGTCGCACCGATGGCGTACTTTGATGACTGGGAGTTCAATAGTGATTGGGTATACAGCACTTCCTACGGCATCCTGAAGGATACGAGCGACCGGATCAGTGGCAGTGACGTGGAGATCGTAGCCACACTTGATAATGACTGGACTGATGATCAATATCAGGAGATTTACAAGGGAATCCGCGAGAATTATCCGGGGGTTAAGCGCCTGTCGTTCTTTGCTTACGGGGCCTGGCCAGAAGATGAGTTGGCCAATATCAAGGAACGTGAAACCTGGCCGACGCCAGGCTGGACGCCTCCGGTAGAACAAGACTATCCGGCTCAATTACCAGCAGGCTGGAAGGCTCGAAATATCGGTTCCATGCCGGGGAACGTTACCTATAATTCATCCAATAAGCAATTTACACTCAGCAGCAGCTCTACGGATATTTGGGGAAATGGAGATCAACTGAATTATATATACCAATCCGTTAGAGGCAATGCGGAGATTATTGTTAAAGTACAGTCCACTAGCCGATTGGACGGCTGGGCCAAGGCCGGCATTATGATTCGGGAGTCGCTGGGTCATAATTCGAAGCACGCAGATATGATGCTTACCCCCGAGAATGGGGCAACCTTCCAGTATCGTGCAGAGACCGCGGGCAATATGGTCGACCATACTGCGGCTGCCTCGGCTCCAAGATGGCTGAAGCTGACCAGAAGCGGAAATACCTTCAAAGGGGCTATTTCGACGAATGGGAATAACTGGCAGACGGTTGGAACTGTTCAGATCCCGATGAATCGCAAGGTATATATTGGCATAGCGCTCAGCAATCCGGGGGATGATTCGAGGAATAAGGCCGTGTTTGGAAATGTGAAGATTACGGATTAAGCCCAATGCAATAGGTTGGGGAGCTGAAAATATAGCTGGCCATGTCTTCGGAAGTGACGCGTTTAAGCCTTCTCCACCTCTAGGGGTGAGGGAAGGCTTTTTGTTGTTGATGTGTATTTACGGACTTTTCCAAATCTCTTTCTTGTATGGTTTTAGGCTGTTCTGCGGTCTTCTGTCTCGTCAAGGAAAGCTCGGCCAGTCAACATGAAAAGGGATTAACGGTTTATTCTCCGGTTGGGCGCGGAAACTCCTGTATTGAATTGAATTAGAGGTGTAATTTCCTCATAGTGTTCTGAAAATGTCATTTATCGTGTAATACAAAGCATTAAGTTCTTCCATATAAACTGTTTTTATTTTAGTTTTATCAGGATTGTCACTTACCATCTCCATAAAAACATCCAGATCATTAATGATACCGTTAAGGCTTGCGCGCTTTAACAATTCTGCATCGGAAATATCATCCTTAAACGATAGTCTTAAGATTTCCATAGTGTCGTTTACAATATCCTTGAAATTTTCTTCTTCTCCATAGAAAGTTGCAATCTTTGTTAAAAAGTCTGCATATTTATCTGGTATTTTTGAATTTTCTGAAAAAATAATCATATATATCTTCTCCCTATATTCATCGTATTTTTAAATAGTTTAAGTCTTGGCCAGCTGTGAAATCACCTAATTGTAGTCAGGGATATTATAATTAGATTTGGAACAATTAGCGGTTAAAAATGATACAGTAGTACAGTTATAGTTGATCACTTCGAAAGCGGGTGCTGGTAATGCTAAAGACAGTATCAGTTATTTTTAATGAGCGGCCAAAAAGTTGGGGATTAAGAGGGGATCCATATCTTTGGGATGAGCTAGAGAATTACTTTCAAGAAGTGACTTATCCATGTACAGGTGAGGCGTTTGCACAGAGATTCAAATACGCGTTTGAGGAATTAACAGGAGGTAACTTAGATGATTTAGACAAACAAATCTATTGTGAGAAATACAGTCATGGTGGTATGTCCAGTGGGTATGTTTCTCTGGAGTTTTGGGTTGAAGTGGCGATGCCAATGCTAATTGAACGATTGGAGGAATTAGCAAATTAAATTGGTGAACAATAAAACGTTAAAGACCGTTCACAAGCGGTTATCGAGTTAATCAAGCTTGGGGAGCTGAAAAAATAGCTGGCCATGTCTTCAGAAGTGACGCGTTTAAGCCTTCTTCACCTTTAGGGGGGGAAGGTTTTTTGTTGTTTATGCATATTTGCTAAAAGAACATTCAATTGATAATCATTCTCAATGCATATATAATGAATCCAAAGTAAGGGGAAGTAGGGATGAGCATGAAGCGTAGCGATGGTCTGAATGAAGCGGAAACGATTGATGCCCATAAGACGCTTAGATGCGAAGGGTTTAATATTACTTACCAGTTGGACGGAAGCCACTTTGAGATAAAGCCACCGGTCGAGCTAGGGGAGGGCAGCTGCCGGAGCCTGCTTACTCAGCGTTATCTTCAGATGACGGATTTTGATCTCCAATTTAATCGGGATATCGAAGCGAAGGGCGAATTTAGAACACCTCGTACGGAGCTGATATTCTGTATGGGACATGGAATTGAATGGGGGACCTCGCTGAAACAGGACTATTTTGCCATAGATACAGGAGAAAGTGTGCTGCTTCACGGCGGAATAAGAAGTGAAAATTGTATATACCTTAGCGGAGCGGGCTACAGATTCCTCAGCATAGATATGAGTCCGGCACAATTTGAGCGGATGACCAGCGGACTGACCGAGGATACACGGCTCCAAGCCGGAGGAAGAGCTGGGTTGTTTTTTGGCAAAAACGCTATCACACCATCTATCCGGCTCATTCTGTCTCAAATTGCGGATTGTTCCTATAGTCAGGGTATGCGGGAACTCTATCTGGAGGGGAAAATGCTGGAGCTAATGGCTGTCTATCTCAATGAATCTTTATTTGAAGCTGATCGGATTTCCCACACAGTCAAGCTATCTAGAGATGATATGGAGAGCCTGCGGCTAGCCAAGGAAATTCTGCAACGTGATTATTTACATCCACCGACGCTAGCAGGGCTCTCTCGCATTATTTGCCTCAATGAGTTCAAATTGAAGAAGGGCTTTAAGGAAATGTTCGGTTATACTGTCCATGCCTATGTGATTGAACAACGGATGAAAAGGGCACAGCAGCTGCTAGAACATGGAAATATGACGGTAAGTGAAGCAGCATCCAGAGTCGGATACGTGAATGTCAGCCATTTCTCAGCAGCCTTTCGTAAAAAATTCGGTGTGCGTCCTGGAGAGTATCTGATCAGTGGCAGACAGCGTTCTTTAGGAACAAGGAGTTAAGCTCGCATTGAAAACAGATGCTCCTGATTTGGTTGATTATAATCCCGGAAACGGTAGCAACCATGAAGAGCGTTCCTATACACTAGTGCACAGAGAATTATTCTCAGTGCACTTTTTTTGTGCGTAATTATAAAGAGTGGGGGAACAGCTGTGAGTAAAACCAAAACTGGCATGTCGAGACTGTTGGAGATTGCCGGAGAGAAGCGAGGCCTGCTGATCCTGTCTGGTGTATTGTCATCTGTCAGCGCCGTGCTAATGCTGGTACCATTTTTGTCTGTTTATTTCATCTTGGCCGAGCTACTGCGGCATGCAGCATCTCCTGGACAGGTTGACGGTGATACAATGATCCGCTGGGGATGGATTGCACTCGGCGGCTTGGTTGGAGGGTTGGTGACCTCGTATTGCGGTATTATGTGCTCGCATATTGCAGCTTTTCGTATTCAGTATAATCTGCGTGTGCGAATGACCGAACATCTAGGCAGATTGCCGCTCGGCTTCCTGAATGGAACTTCGACCGGCGCAGTGAAGAAGACGCTGGAACAGAATGTTGACAAGGTGGAAAATTTCGTAGCGCATCAGCTCCCTGATCTGGTCAGCGCGCTGGTGTCTACGGTGCTGATGATTATGGCGATGTTCTGGCTGAGTCCGCCGTTAGCTGTTGCCTGTCTTCTACCGATCCTCATAGGAATGGTTGTGCAGTCAGCACTTATGATGAGCGGTAAGGGAAAAACCAGTGTGAAGCAGTATCATGATTCTTTGGAGCAGATCAATGCTTCGGCGGTGCAGTATGTGCGGGGGATGCCAGCGGTGAAGGTGTTCGGGCAGACGGTGCATTCCTTCAGAAAGTTCTACAGTGATATGACCAGATACCGTGATTATTGTCTGGAGTTTACGGACCGTTATCAGTCAGGTTATGTTCTGCTCAAAACATTGCTGGCCTCCTCGTTTACCTTTATTTTACCGGTGGGTGTTTTTATACTAAGCGGTCAGCCGAATTCCATGTCCTTTGCGCTTGTGTTGCTGTTCTTTCTAATTATGGCACCAGGCGTATCATCTCCGCTCTATAAGCTACTTATGCTGACTTCGAGCACTCGGGATATCGGCGAAGGCGTAGAGCGGATGGATCGTCTTTTGGCACAGCAGCCTGTACCAGAAATAGCAAAGCCGCTATCACCCGAAGCTTTCGACGTTGAATTTATGGACGTAACCTTCTCCTACAGTGAAGAAGAGGGGGCTGCGGCTGCGCTCAGCGAGGTCTCTTTCCGGGCAGAAAAAGGGAAGGTTACAGCGCTGGTTGGACTGTCAGGTTCAGGTAAATCGACGGTGGCCAGCTTGGTACCGCGGTTCTGGGACCCGCAGGTGGGTGCGATCCGTATCGGTGGAGTGGATATCCGTCATATGGCGATTCATGAACTGATGAATACAGTTGCCTTTGTATTTCAGGAGACCTTCCTGTTCTATGATACTTTGTATGAGAATATTGCCGTCGGCAAACCGGGAGCCACGCTGGATGAAGTGCAAGCTGCAGCAAGAGCTGCGCAATGCGACGAGTTCATCTCTCGGCTTCCGCAGGGATACGATACGTTAATTGGTGAAGGTGGCGTATATCTCTCCGGTGGTGAAGAGCAGCGTATTGCGGTAGCCCGGGCTATCCTCAAAAATGCACCGGTACTTGTGCTCGACGAAGCGACTGCTTTTGCCGACCCGGAAAATGAACATCACATGCAGCTGGCACTAACGGAGCTTATGCGCGGGAAGACGGTTATTGTTATTGCTCACAGACTCTCCTCTATTCGTGAAGCCGCACAAATTCTGGTACTGCGAGATGGGCAAATCGTGGAGCGCGGAGATCACGATCGTTTGATTGATCTCGATGGACTTTACACTCAAATGTGGCATGCCTACAGTGACGCTGGAGATTGGCATTTGGAAAAAGGAGGGGAACAGCTATGAAGGTATTGCACAATATTACTGCTGGCAAACCGCAGCAGCTGCTGAAGCCTGTACTTTTTTCCTTACTGGCTAACATAGTTAGTGTGCTTCCGTTTGCGCTTGTAATTGAGACGGTGCGGTTGATTTTTGCTCCTTATATTACGGTGGGTGCAGAGCTTCAGATAGAACGGCTTTGGTGGATTTGCGCGGGACTAGCCGCTGTTATGGTACTGATGTTCCTGAGCGAGATCCCCGCTTACCGCACTGCATACCGCGGGGCTTACAATGTTGCGGCACAGGGACGGGCGGAATTAGCAGAACATCTGCGTAAGCTTCCGCTAGGCTACCTGACGCGGCGGGATCCTGGTGATCTGGCCAATATGATGATGGGCGATTTCACGCTGGTTGAGACAGGAATTTCACATCTGCTGCCACAGCTTGCAGGGGCTTTTGTACTGCCGATATTCGCACTTGCGGGTTTACTATTCCTCGACTGGCGGATGGCGCTTTCCATGTTCGTGGCGCTGCCGGTTGCCCTCCTAATTATGTACCTGTCAGGCAGACTGCGGCGCAGATTAGGGACGAATCATATGAAAGCGAAATTGAACGCCGCGAATCGGCTACAGGAGTATTTGAATGGTATTCGGGTGATGAAAGCCTATAACCTGACGGGAGAACGCTTTGTCCGTCTGGATAGCTCTTTTCGAACTTTGATGAAGGAAAGTGTGAAGCTTGAAGGGATATTCGGACCGGTCATTCTAACGGCTATGGCTCTTCTTCGTGCGGGTCTGACCTTAATGGTATACGTAGGTGTGCATCTATTGTTAGGCGGGGACCTCGGTATTTTGCAGCTGGCGGTATTCCTTATTGTCGGCACACGCATCTATGATCCACTGACGACGGCGCTCGCCAACTATGCTGAATTCCGGTACAACGAACAAGCGGGTGAACGCATCGTAGACCTGCTTCGCCAGCCGGTAATGACAGGGACTACAGCTCCACTTCCCGAGAGCAGTACCATCCGCTTTGACAAAGTTACCTTCAGCTATGGAGGTGAGCCTGTTCTCAAACAATTAAGCATAGAAATGCCGCAAGGTTCATTAACTGCAATCGTGGGTCCCTCCGGCAGCGGAAAGAGTACAGTGTTGCGTTTGATCTCGCGTTTCTATGATCCTGACGAAGGAAGTGTTTTGCTAGGCGGACGCAATATTAAAGATATTGATCCAGAACATTTGCTAGGGTCTGTGTCGGTTGTGTTTCAGGATGTGTACCTGTTCCAAGATACCATTGGAAACAACATTGCCTTTGGGCGGCCGGGCGCGTCGCAGCAGGATATTCAACAAGCAGCAGAAATGGCCCGTTGCCATGATTTCATTATGAAATTACCGCTAGGTTATGACACGCCGGTAGGCGAGGGTGGCAGTACGCTTTCCGGAGGGGAGAAGCAGCGGATCTCTATTGCTCGTGCGATTCTTAAGAACGCTCCGATTGTATTGCTGGATGAGGCTACTGCATCGCTTGACCCGCAGAATGAAGCCGAAATCCAGAAGGGAATTGATGCGCTGATTACGGGCAGAACCGTTATTGTTATCGCGCATCGGCTGAAAACCATACGAGGTGCAGACAACATTATTGTGCTGGAAGATGGCCGACTGGTGGAGCAGGGACGGCATGAAGCTTTACTACTACGAGGCGGATTGTACGACCGTCTCTGGAAGCTGCAGCAGCAATCCGTCGGATTCCGCATCACATCATAGGAAATGTCATTCACATTTTTAGGAGGTGCGGACAAAATATCGCAGCTGGCTTCAGCTAAATAAATTACAAAAGACGAAGCCCATTATGGCTTCGTCTTTTGTAGTTTTGCATACCCTTTTCATCCTAGAAAATAAGGTCCCTTTTACAAATGAACTATTGCACCGAAAATACAGTCTCCAGCTCAGGGATATATTCCTTGACCATATTGTTGTCTTCCCACAGTCCTTCAGTCCCAGCCGGGGCTTGACCTTCGGAAACGACTAAGTACGGTTTGATGGTTACGGTACTCGGTATAGTCTTGAAGGGTTCAAAACGAACATTATAAGATTCGCTTACGGGGTGAGCACCGACAGGCTTCAGTTGAACACCACGTTCATCCACAATGTCAAACTGAAGAGCGATGGCGCCCCCGTTAGCACCCTTATATTTCGAAGGAATAGAAGCGAGCATTTCTTCTTTGCTCTGGCCCGGTTTGGTTTTGTACTCAATGGATAACTGCGTTGTGATTGGGGTGATTTCCACCTTACTGATCTGCAAGTTAATATTATCGTGATGCTTGGTCTCCTCTGAAGTTAGTGCGGTAACGGGCGTTGATTTTGTAACAGGCAGAACGAATTCGAACGGGACATCGTAACCCTTTAACGTTACATTTACAGTCAAGTCAAACTGATCAGGGAACTGGACAGTCTGGTCTATGCTGGTAGTGCCGGTAACGTCAACCATTAGGCTGGAAGCAGTCTCACCGTCCATGAATTCGTAACCTGCGTTCAGAGATTGGCCTTTATAGAGAACCTCTAACGTATCCACCGCCCCTTTATTGGCATCGGAAGGCGGCGAATTGGGCTCCGAAGCCAGACGGTTTCCAGGAGTGGTTATGTTCATAAGAATTCGGGTTCCGTCAAATAACAACGTTGGGATATTCATGGTCACATCGCCATGGGTCACGCTTTGGTTTACGTTTGTGATGAAATCCTCGGCTTGTTGAACACCGGGATCTCCGTTGTTTTCGCCCCATAATGAATAGATTTGTCCCAGAACCGGAATTTGCTTGAGTGCATCAGCCATTGCGGGCGATACAAAGCCGGAAGCAAGGACTGTAACTCCAAGAATTGCAGCGGCTGCAGTGGAGATCAACCATTTATTAAAAGTTCTTGATACATCTATCTTTCTCTGAACGGGGGAAATGGAATTATCGGTTTCCCTGATGATTTGGTAAGTCTCATTCAGCTTGGAGCGGGCAATATCCGATAACTGGTCGGGAAGTAGGCTTTGGCAGTTTTTTAATTGTTCTTCTAACTTAGTGTTTACCATGTCGCAACTCCATTTCTTGATTGAATTGAGATGAATGCTTTAGCTTTTTGCGGGCGCGATGCAGCCGGGTCTTCACGGCTACCGTAGAAATTTCGAGAATGTCGGAAATTTGACTGATCGGCATGTCCTGTAGGTAATGAAGGTGAATGACAATCCGTAGATTCTCCTCAAGATGTTGAACGGCATCCCATATTTCAATTTTCTCATAATCCTTGGAAATGGAAGGGACTTCGGGAAGCTCTCCATAAGGGAGGGCTCTTGAGTTGTTTTTGATCATTTTGTTGCATTCATTAATCAGAATCCGGAAGATCCACGTTTTGAAAAAAGCGGGCTCTCTGAGTGTATGGATGGACCTAAAGGCTTTAAGCATCGTCTCTTGCAGGGCATCTGCACAATCTTCGTCTTTGTTGACGATGGACCTTGCAGTTCTATACAGAGGTAACTCTATCTCTTGCATCAACTGCACGAATACTTCAGAGTCCCCAGCTTTGGCTTTGACGACATTAGGATTAATATGCAAAGATTTACCTGCTTTCTTGACTAATAGTCTTAGGATGTTCGTAACGTTACTTAAATATTAGATCGGGTAGGTAGCTAGAAGGTTACAACGAAAGTAAAACTAAGATATCCGGGGACTGCACCGCTTGGGCAAATCAGCACACACTAGTTTCTGAAAGTATTCTGGGTTCACAAAATAATATAGTTTCTGGAGGGTTTGCTTACCGAAAGCAAAAGCCCCTCCGCCGTTTTGGCGGAAGGGGCCAGTCGTACATGCTATTTGGTATTTTTAATAATATTAGGTTTATTTATTCAACATTATCTTTAGATGTTCTATTTCTCTCTTATAAAAATCAATGGTCTTACCCTCTGTGACTTACCAGGCCCTTTCTAGTAACTCAATTATTTCGTGATGCTTTTCAATAGACTTATCATATTCCCCTTTTATTATATATATATGAGAAATGGCTTCAAATGCATCTGTATACTTTGGACTTGGCTGTAGTTCGTAACCTTTGGAATAGTATTCTATGGCTTCGTCGTACCTGCAAAGTTTAGCCATACAGTCTCCTCTGGAGGACCATGCAAGCCAATCCTCAGGATACAAATCAGTCATTTGCTCCCAGAGAGCCAGCGCTTGAGAAAGGTTGCCTTCTTCCTTGCAAATCAGCCCTCCATATTTTTGATATAAATGACCAGGATGGATTTGGTTCAATTGTTCCAGAATTTCTTTTGCTTCAATACATCTGCCATCTGCGATTAAGTAGTTCATGAGCCATACATAAGCCTGCCAGTAATCCGGGTGATTCGGCACGAAATTCTTATAATACTCAATGAGTTTATGGTGATTTGAAAAGTTCCAATCAAAAATGATTCCATTCTCCGCATCTCGCAAAGCATTATGATTACTTTTGCTGTCCGGAGCTAGTAGCAGTGCTTCCTTGGCATAATGGGAAGCCAATTCACGGTGCTCATCTGAACGATGAATGTGTAACTGAGCTAGCAGGGTGAAACATGAGGACTTTTTTTGCACATCATTTAGTTTTCCTTTTAAAAATTGTTCAGCATAGTTAAAGTCGTCTTCAGATATAAAATGTTCAGTACTAATCATATTTCCAATTCGTTCTAAATGGGTATCATCGGTTAATGCAAATAATTCATCAATTGTAACACCAAAAATCACGGATAAATCAGGGAGAATTTGAATATCAGGCATGGTTACATTGTTTTCCCACTTAGATACTGCTTGGGATGACAGATTCAGTTTTGCTGCTAGTTCTTCCTGAGTCATTTCTTTTTGTAAACGAAGTGTTTTTATTTTTTTTCCTATCTCAACATTCATTTGGATAACCTCCAATTTGTATCATTTCGACTAGTCATTTGCAGTATAACTTTTTGTATAAAATATCCACAATGACCGCTTGGTTAAGCGGATTAACCTATCAGTTACATTAGTAGTCTATGCTTCATTGTTTTGGCTTAAAAAATATCGATATAGCGTCAAGATTACACTTGCACCTTACGTAACGTAATGTTTTACAATTGAGCTACCGGTATATAGCTAGCGCCAAAGAGGGGAGAGGGTTCATGAAGAGAAATTGGAAGGTCGGGGAACTTGCCAAGCTGACAGGGCTTACCATTCGAACTTTACGATTTTATGATCAAATCGGGTTGTTTTCTCCGTCAGGACAAACGGAATCCGGCCACAGGTTGTACAATGAATCGGACTTGTCACGATTACAGCAGATATTATCACTTAAGGAGCTGGGGTTATCGCTCGAGGAGATTAAAACAGCCTTAACTAGCGGACAAATCAGTCCGTTTGAGATCGTTGACCTGCAGATTAACCAAATCAAAGAACAGATCAAACTGCAGCAAAAACTATTGGAGCAGCTTAGACATGTATCCAAGCTTATGCAGGGTAAGTCGGAATTAACGGTTGAGGATTTTACAAACCTTCTGCAAGCGATGAAGATGGATTTTGAGAAACCGGTCATTGAAAGGCAAACGAGTTGGGAGCGACATTTGGATCTGCTGGGAGACTTTCTTACCGAGGAAAGCGGAATTCCGAACCATAAGGAGGAAAATCAATGAATGAACGATTCGTCAAACATGGAACCTTCGTCGTCGAACGGACCTATGCCGCTTCACCGGAGCGGGTTTATCGCGCATGGGCTGATCCGATTGCCAAAGCCAAATGGTTCTCGAAGCCGGAAATCTTCGATTTCCAGGTTGGTGGACGTGAGTACAGCAGCGGCGGGCCACCGGAAGGTCCAATTTTCACCTTCGATGCAAGCTACCAGGAGCTTGTTCCAGAGCAGCGTATTGTCTATACGTATACCCTTGATTCAGGTGAAACACGTATCTCCGTATCAGTCACAACAGTCGAGCTTATCAAAGTGGATGGTGGTACAAAGCTGATCTTCACGGAGCAAGGCGCGTTCTTTGACGGACATGATACACCCGAAATACGTGAACACGGTACAAACGTCATGTTGGACACACTGGGTAAGGTAGTAGAAGTTGAGGTAGAATCATGACTATAGGTGAAAATGAACTTATTGCTACGCGCGTGTACGATGTCTCGCGGGAACTCGTGTTTCGAGCCTGGACAACTCCCGACTTGTTAGCTCGATGGTGGGGGCCGCAAGGCTTTACGAATACGGTTCATGAGTGCGATATGAGACCCGGAGGTGCGTGGTGGTTCACCATGCACGGACCAGATGGTGTGGATTATCCTAACCATAATGTCTTTGTTGAAATTGTACCCTCGGAGCGGATTGTGCTTGATCACCTATCTGGCCACCAATTTCGGATAACGGCTACCTTCGAAAGCATCGAGGGCCGCACTAGGGTAACCTTCCGTCAGCTTTTCAAGAATCAAGAGGAGTTTGAAGAAGCTAAGCCAATCTGCATAGAAGCTAATGAACAAAACCTTGACCGACTTGGCAAGGTGCTGGAGGAACTTTCTTAATAGTTTTGCAAAGGAATCTCAGCTTTGAACTGCCAATTATAGAATAACTCAAAAATTATCGCCGTTCATGTTCCCTGTTGGGATTCGGACGGCGATTTTTCATAAGCCAATCAACCAATGCGGTAAGCTTATTTTCCATTACTAGGTGATTATGATGTGTTGGCAGAGATCCATGCGGCGAGTATTAATCCTATCGATTTCAAGGTGCGGGATGGCAAAACTCGTATGTTGTTGACAGAACCTTCGCAGAATATATATCCATACATGAGGACGATATAGCCTTAAAGCCTCAAGACCTTTCCTTTGAGGAAGCGGCATCAATCCCATTAGTCGGGCTTACATCCTATCAAGCATTACATGATATATTACAGCTATCGGCAGGGCAAAAGGTATTGATTCAAGCTGGTTCGGGCGGCGTTGGGACCTTTGCTATCCAGATTGCCAAAGCGATGGGAGTTTATGTGGCTACAACTACTAGCAATGCTGGAGCTAATCTGGTCAAATCTCTTGGAGCCGATCAAATAATCAATTATAAAACAGAACAATTTGATAAGGTCTTACAAAATTATGATGGCGTATTCGATACCATTGGCGGAGAGACATTAGAGAAATCTTTTAGAATAGTCAAACCAGGCGGACAAGTTGTATCGGTTTCTGGGCTGCCCAATGCACGCTTTGGAGAAGAATATGGGTCTGGCTTTATAAAAACGAGCCTTTTTCGATGGGTTACCCGTAAGCTAACAAATTTAGAAAAGCAATATAATGTCAAATACAGCTTCTTGTTCATGAAATCTAGCGGCAGACAACAGGAGATCATTTCGGAGCTTATAGAAGCAGGGAAAATAAAGCCTGTAATTGATCAAAGATTCTCTTTCGAAGAAGCTCAGAAGGCGATGGAGTATTCTGAATTGGGCAGGGCAAAAGGAAAGATCGTATTAAAGATAAAGTGACAGGGAATTTAACCCAACTCATAGAATATAACTACTTGTGTCAAGAAAGGAGAATTTCTATGTGTTTTCACTGTTATAGGAAGATAAGAATCCGCCACCTCCCTGAAACCAACCTGTTAAAGTAAGATATTACACAAATCATATGGGGTGTATCGGATGAAGATTAATAATAATTATTTGAAGGAACAATTAAAACATATTTACTGGCTTAATGGGGGGCCTTGTGCTGGGAAGACTACCATGACCAAGAAATTTGTAGAGGAGCTAGGCTTTCAAACATTGGGGGATGATGTCTTAAAATACAGACCATTCACTAGTCCTGTTGAATACCCTGCCCTTCAATTTCCTAATCCTGATTTGGATTGGAATAAGTGGTTCAATAAACCGGTAGATGAGCACTGCCAGTGGCTATTTCAAATCGTCGAAGAGATGATGGACTTCTTTATTATTGACTTGTTGAAAATGCCTAATGATAAACCAATTATAATAGATTTAGGAATAATGCCTGAGCGTATACTACCGTTTATCCCGGAAGAGAGAATGATTTGTTTTTATACGTCCGACGAAGAGATAGAAAGATTATATTACTTCAGAGAAGATCATAAGATGATTTTAGATTGTATTAACGCCTACACGATAAATCCAGAAGAAACGATTAAACACGGTAACAAATCTATGGTTAAGTTCTCCAATGAGATTAAGAAAGCTTGTACTAAAATGGGGATCAAAACCGTTGAAAGAATACCAAGTATGAGCGTGGAAGAACAATTTAGGTTAGTTAGAGAACATTTTGGATTGTAGAGATGACCAAAAGGCAGATCTATTACAAAGACCCCTTCCTTGTTTAGGAGGGGGTTGTCTTTATATATTGGTGTATTGGTGTAAATTTTAATATAAGTGCAACCCATCCTAGGAATTCTCTACTATATAGATAAGAGTGTTTAAAAGGAGAAAAACGAATGGAAGACCAAGGAATAATCCACCTATACTTACAGCGTTCACAGCAAGCAATTTTAGAGACTAAAAATAAATATGGGGCTTACTGCAGAGTGATTGCAAGAAACATTATTTCAAATTTCTCGGATATTGAAGAATGTGAGAACGATACATACTTAGCAGCATGGAATGCAATACCGCCTAATCTGCCTAGGAATTTTTCGGTATTTTTAGGGAGGATCACCCGTAATATTGCGCTTGATAAGTATGGTTATAATACAGCGAAAAAGCGTAATCGTGAGTTTGAAGTCATTCTAACGGAACTAGAAGAATGTCTAGCTTCGCCTGATACTGTAGAAACAGAGTATGAAGAAGGTGAGATCGCAAACTTAATAAATCAATTTTTATATGGCATAGATGAGCAAGCGAGAAACATATTTATTGGAAGGTACTGGTATTCCTATTCAATAGATGAGCTTTCTATGAGATTTAATATGAGTAGTAGCAAAGTGAAATCTATCTTATTTAGGACAAGAAATAAACTTCGAGTTCATCTAGACAAAGAGGGGGTTAATCTATGAAAAAAGAAGATTTATTTAAGGAGATCGGACTCATTGATGAAAACTTAATTGCAGCGGCTGGGCACAATGGAACAGAGAAAAGGAAAAAAAGAATTTCTAAAAAGTGGGTTATTTTGGTTGCCTGTCTTGCCCTATATAGTTCAACCGCTTCAGCTTTATTAGCAACAGAATATTATAAAAATCAAAACTCAGAGCCGTACATACGCTATTTAAACGCTGAAGACATGGAGTTGGAGCCAGCTACTCAATATGATGCAGAAAAATTTCTACATGCTTTAAAAAGTGATAATAATGAATATGTATATATTGCTATAAATAGGCTGGTAGAAAGTTTTAATGATCCAACGTTGAGAGTAGAAGCTTTAAAAGAACTTCAGCCATTTTTAAAAAATGAGAATCAAAAAATCGCCGATGCGGCTGCTTTTGCCGTAGATATTCTCTCGAAAAGTTATCGGAGCCCATATATTGTTAAGTTAGCGGACGGAAGTATGATATTTACGTTGTTCAACAATTATTCGGATTATGGAAGTCAAAATGTCATTTGGAGAATCAAAGACAATGTGCTTAGTGAGTATTTAAGGTTTTCTACACCTTCTATGTATGTAAAAAAAATCATTCCTTCACCTAATCAGAAGTTAATTGCGATCGTTACATGCTCAAATAAAAGTGATTTCGTTCAAATTAGCAATATTGAAGAGGGAATGACTAGTCCAGAGTTAATAGAATCTGCAAGAGTCAAATATGGTGCACAAAAAGAATTAGATACATGGATTCGCACCGATCATGAGAATTATAGCTATGCTGATAACCTGGTGTGGAAAGATAATGATACTTTAGCATTTGAGGGTTCGCTTGCCTACCAGAATACTGAGATTATTGAGAATGTTATTGTGAAATATCAGTTTAGTAAAAAGATAATGGAAGTAAAAGAGCTTAATAAATCTAATTGAGAGCATGGTCCGGCGGCTCCTGTTATAGTTTTCACCCTACTCATGATACGGTTCACTGTATCATAAGTAGGGGTATTTTTGCGTTGGAATTTCTTGAAATAAGAGTGATTAATTATAAAAAAACTTCAAATATTCAGATGGAACATGAAGTCATTTTTGAATAAACAAGGTCATTTGCAAGAGAGATTTCGTTTCAACTCCTCTACTATAATGAATCCATCCAGATTAAGTAGAGTGAGGTTCGAACTTATGACAAACCCTGCAACGAAAGCTGTAACCAAGCCGTTCAATACGCAGTCAAGGGGCCGCATTGACCGGCTGCTGCGCAATATCGTGAAATACCGGGTGCTGCTGCTCATGCTGCTGCCCACCTCCATTATCTTCTTCATCAACTGCTACATCCCAATGTTCGGATTATTCATTGCGTTCAAGAACATCAACTACGTGGATGGTATTATGGGCAGTCCATGGGCGGGGCTAGACAACTTCCGCTTCCTATTCGCTACCTCCGATGCCTTGCGGGTGACCATCAACACCGTTGCCTACAACGTGGTCTTCATTATCTCAGGGCTCATTCTCTCCGTCTCCCTGGCGATTGCGATCAATGAGGTCAACAGCAAGCTGTCGTCCCGTTTCTTCCAGACCGTTATGATTATGCCGAATTTTCTGTCCATGGTGGTCGTCAGCTTCATCGTCTATGCCTTCCTGCACCCGGAGTATGGCTTCCTGGTCAAGCATATTCTGCCGATGTTTGGCTACTCCTCAGTCAATGCTTACATGCACCCCAATGCATGGCCCTATATTCTGTGGGTGACCAAAATGTGGCATTCCATCGGTATAGGGAGCGTCATCTATCTCGCCGCCATCACGGGCATCAGTGAGGAGCTGTACGAGGCTGCTGTCATGGACGGCGCCAGTAAGTGGCAGCAGATCACCCGGATTACCCTGCCGTTGCTCACGCCGATCATGGTCATTCTTACCATTCTCAACCTGGGCGGCATTTTTCGCTCGGATTTCGGGCTGTTCTACCACGTTACACTCGACTCCGGTGCGCTGCGTTCGACAACGGATGTCATCGACACCTATGTGTACCGGGGCTTGATCCAGCTCAATGACCTAGGCATGTCCTCAGCGGCGAACTTCTATCAATCTGTCATCGGCTTCTTCCTTGTCATCGGAGCGAACAGTCTGGCCCGTAAGCTGAACCGCGATACGGCACTTTTCTAGAACGGAGGATCATAATGAATACTGCATCCCATATCAGTTCTTACTCCAAGGGGCCCAAGACCGCCCAGATTATTCTTCACCTGTTCTTCATTGCTTTCAGCCTGGCCTGCATCCTGCCCATTGTGCTGATTGTGGCCATTTCCTTAACCAATGAGAAAACGTTAACTCTACAGGGGTATAAATTCTGGCCCGACAAGGTTGATTTATCCGCTTACCAGTATTTGTTCAACCATTCGGAGACTCTGATTAAAGCTTATGGAATCAGTCTGAGCGTTACGCTGATCGGAACCCTTCTGGCCGTACTGCTGATTGCACTATATGCATACCCCCTTTACCGGAAGGACTTTCCCTTTAAAAAGGTGTTTAACTTCTATCTTCTGATTACGATGCTATTCTCGGGAGGGCTTGTTCCGTTCTACCTGCTATACGTTAACTATCTGAATCTGAAGGACTCGCTGATCGCGCTCATTCTTCCCGGCCTGTCTAACGCATTCTATATTTTTATTACGCGAACCTTCTTCCAACAGACGGTGCCGGAAGAGATGATAGAATCCGGTAAATTGGATGGGGCATCAGAATGGAGGATTTTCTTCCAGCTTGTGCTTCCGATCTCGCTGCCCGTGCTCGCTACCATCGGTCTGTTCACCACGCTGATGTATTGGAATGACTGGTTCAATTCGATGCTCTTTATTAATGACACTGACAAGTACTCTCTGCAGTACGTCATGATTCAAATGATCCGTCAGGCGGAGTTCTTCAAGAACCAGTTGGCGGGAAGCGGTGTGGCCCTGCTTGTACACGAGTCGGTTCCGACCGAAAGCTTGCGGATGGCCATGGTCGTTGTATCGATAGGTCCCATTCTGTTTATCTATCCGTTTTTTCAGAAGTATTTCACCAAAGGCCTTACAATAGGGGCGATCAAAGGTTAAGCTGTCTAACTCTGGCTAAAATGCCGGTTAGAATATATGATCTGAATTATCATTGAGGAGGTTCAAACAAATGAGAACAAAAAGAGGCTCAGGCGCGGTGCTTGCTGCTCTAACCGCCGTTATACTGGGCATTACCGGGTGCAGCGGAGGGAATTCCAACGCTTCCGATTCGTCCGAGGCAGAGACTAGTGCCACAGCTACAGCAGCCGGAGGCGCGGGGAGCGGAAATCTCGATATTTCGACTTACCGGAAGTTAACCGTTTACACGGTCGGGAATTTTCCACAGAATGATACCAAAGCGGTTGTGGAGGAGATCAATAAATATCTTAAGCTAAAGATCAACGCCGAAATTGACTTCCAGGGGCTTCCTTGGTCCTCCTGGGCCGAAAAGATGGCTCTGGCGTATCAATCCGGGGAACAGGTCGATTTAACGTTTGCCCCTAACTGGGCCGATTTCGCCAACAACGTTGCCAAGGGCGCGTTCCTACCGCTTGACGATTTGTTGAACAAATACGGGCAAGGAATCAAGGAGACGTTGGATCCCCGTTTTCTTGACGGCGGAACGGTGGACGGTAAAATCTATGCCATTCCAACCAATAAGGAAATCGGCGAGAGCCACACCATTATGTTCCGTAAAGACCTCGTGGATAAATATGGATTTGATGTAGACTCGATTCAGACTCTGGAGGATCTGGAGCCATGGCTTCAGACGATCAAGGAGAAGGAGCCTGCTATTGCGCCAATCTGGCTCTCCGGAAGCGGTTCAGACACACTTGGCTATTTCGACAAAACCAGGGAGAGCACCAAAGAAAACTTCCGTTACGAGCTGGTTGCAGGCGCTCCCGCCGGCATCGTCCTGGATACCAAGACCGATAAGATGATTATCAGCTCAATGGAATCCGACACTGCAATCTACCGGATGAAGCTCTACAGTGATTGGTTCAGCAAAGGCTTTATCAATAAGGATGCCGCAACGACCAAGACCAGTACTGAAGATGCTTTCAAAGCGGGCAAGACCTGGATGAAATTCGGCTCAGATAAACCGGACTCCGACAAGGAAGATTCCATCGCCACCGGAATTGAGCTGGTGAAGCTGAAGGGCAATGATCCCGAGATCAGCACAGCCAGCGTCAGCAACTCCATGATGGCCATTGGACGCACCTCCGTTGATCCGGAGCGGACGATGATGCTGCTGAACCTGCTGCATACAGACCCGCATCTGGTTAATCTGATTGATTTCGGTGTGGAAGGCCGGCAATACGTCAAGGTGGACGGCAAGGAGAACTTCATCAAGCTGCCGGACGGCGTGGCGACCCGGGCCGATACCGGCTGGGCGCCGGGGATTGAATGGATGTTTGGCAACCAGACCTTGACATACCTGTGGGAAGGCGAAAGCGCTGACAAGTGGGAGAAGTTCAAGGCTTACAACGATAAGGCCCATAAGGTGAAGTCTTTCGGCTTTAACTTCAATACGGACTCTGTCAAAACGCAGGTATCTGTCGTTAGCAACATCATCAAGGAATTCCGTCCGCTGCTTGAAACGGGTAGCCTGAGTGTAGACAAAGTGCTGACAGAATACAATAATAAGTTGAAAGCCAACGGAATCGAAGATATCCGCGCCGAGGTTCAGAAGCAATACGATGCCTGGAGGGCAAAACAATCCTAAATAAATAGGCTGAGGGGAAGGACGGCTAACGTCCTTCCCTTTCCTGCAGCCGAGGCGCAAATGTACCTAAGGGGTGGGAATGTGAAATTATCCTTGCGATTCAAAGTAAGTGCCCTAGTCTTGCTGTTGGTTACTCCGCTGTTTTTCTTTCTCTATTACACCAATATCTATGCAACCAACATCGTCCGGGAGAAAGTCGCAAAATCCGCTTCCGATACACTGACCCTTCACTTAGGTACGCTCGACGAGTTGCTGGAGCAGACCAGCCATTATCTACTGCGTACCGCCAATGAGAACATGCTGCTGGAGCTCTATTCGGACAGTGGTCCGGATAGTGTCAATTACTATCTGTCCATCCGTAAGCTAATGGACCAGTGGTACAGCGATGTCAGCTATTACACGATTATCCGTAGCGTGTTCGTATACCATCAGGACCGGGATGAGTTATTCCTCAGTAGCCAAAAAGAAAATTATCAGGAGAAAGAGATGATTTCCACTGGACTGTCCTCGCGCTTGAATGCTTCCAGTCTTCCAGCTTCCCTGAAGTGGGAGACCGTCAACATCGGAGGAGAGCCGGTGTTATTTAAGGTGCTGCCGGACAAGAGCGGGCGGCTCCTGATGGGTGTTCTGATCAGCATTGACGCTTTGGCACAGCCCCTGACCCAACTGGAGTCTACAGGAGGTAGCGAGCAGATCGGCATGATTAGCAATGACGGTAAGCTGTTATGGGGCCAATTCGCTGGGGAGGATCTCACACATATCCGTAGACAGCTCAACAATCCTGCCCATCCCGTGGATGCATCGATTCGTCTCAGCAACGGCAATAATTATCTGCTGATTGACAAGCCTTCGCAATACTCCAATCTGAATGTCTTTATTCTATTGGACGAGAAATCTATTCTGGATGAGCTGCCGATCTTCCAGAGGATCATCAAGACCATTCCCATTGCCATTATTATCATTATGGCTATCCTTCTGGCTCTGCTCAGTCGGCTTGTGTTCAAGCCGATCCAGCATTTAACCAGCGGGATGCGTATTCTGGGGAAGGGGCATCTGGAGCACCGGCTGAAGGAAGGCAACAGCAGGGAGTTCCAGATCATCACCCGGCAATTCAACCAGATGGCCGAGCAGATTGGCAATCTCAAGATTGATGTGTATGAAGAGCAAATGAAGGTGCAGCAAGCGGAGCTCAAGCATCTTCAGGCGCAGATCAACCCGCATTTTTTCATGAATTCCTTGAATATCGTCTTTCATCTGGTGGAGCTGCAGAAGTATTCGCTGATCAAAAAAATGATAAGCCATCTGGTCTCCCATTTCAGATTCATTATGAATACCAATGGCAGCTGGATTCCGCTCCTTAGCGAGCTAAAACATATTCAAAACTACATTGAAATTCAGATGGTCATGTATCCGGACAAGCTGTCCTATCAAGTCCATCTGCCGAAGGAGCTTGAATCCAACCTCATTCCGCCGCTGCTGATTCAGCCATTCGTCGAGAACGCGATCAAGCATGGATTCGTCAACAACGCCAAGCCATTCGAGGTCGTGATCACGGTCCGGGAAGAAGCCGGGGAGAACAGCGAAGCCTGTATTGCCATTCAGGTCCGGGATTCCGGGCCGGGCTTCACCGCACTTCAATTGGAGATGCTCAATCTTGGTTTGTATGAGCAGAAGCCTACAGACCACCATCTGGGAATATGGAATGTATACAGACGCATGCTGATGTTTTACAACAACCGGGCAAGGCTTACCTTCCATAATACTCCTGACGGGGGGGCGGTGGTGGAGATAAGACTACCCGCTCAAAGGGAGCTGTGAAGTTCATATGTACAGAGTTCTAATCGTTGATGACCAATATTTCGCCTTGCTAGGTCTGAAGCAGGGCGTGAATTGGAGCGCGCTGCAGGTAGAGGAGGTCCGGCTGGCGGAGAATGTGGATCAGGCGGTTGCCTGCCTGAAGCAGCAAGCCATAGATTTGCTTATCTGCGATATTGAGATGCCCGGAAGAAGTGGGCTGGAGCTGCTCGCCTGGGTGAAGCAGTATTCTCCCGGCACGCTGACAATTATGCTGACTTGCCATGCCGATTTCGAGTATGCACAGCGCGCTCTTTACCATGGAGCATTCCATTATTTGCTCAAGCCGGTGGACTATGAGGAATTAATGAAGATATCTCATGAGGCGCTCTCAGAAATCAGCAAGCACAGGGAGCAGCAGCAATTCGAGGCGCTCATCCGGGAGTACCGGCGAAAGTGGGAGCATCAGCTTCCCCTGCTGGTAGAGAGGTTCTGGCAGGATATTCTCAGCCAGCGGGCCGCGCCCGTTCTGGAATCGCTCACTATTCCGGCGAATACCTACAATCTGGATCTGCAGCCAGGTGACCGCTACTTTCTCGCTCTGCTCGGCCTGGAGCAATGGAAGGAGAATCTGAGCGCACGGGATGAGACCATCATGGAGTATGCGCTACGAAATCTGGCGGAAGAACTGCTGCTGAGCGGGCTGGGAGGGGCTGTGCTGCAAGATCAGGTAGGCTATAACCTGGCAATTGTCTATGTGAGGGGCGACATGAATGCGGTTCGACACACACTGGAGCAGAACTGCCAGACCTTCTTGAACACCTGCGAGCAGCTCCTGCATTGCTCTTTGTCTGTCTATATCAGTCCGGGCGTATTGCTGCACGAGATGATCAGCGCCTACACTTACGTCACTGAACGGGAACAGCGGAATCTGAAGCGTTCCCGCCAGGTGTTCGGCCCGAATGATCCGGCTTATGATCAACCGCTTGACGCCATACCTCTGGCCGCTCCAATGCATATCTTCGGGGAGTGGGCGACCATCCTGGAACTGGGCGAGCTGGAGGAGCTGGAGCGCCGCGTGAAGCTGTGGTTCGTGAGTATCGGTGCAGACCGCTGGACCCGTGAGCTGCACCTGCAGCTTATCCACGGCATTCTTTTCATTCTGCATACTGTACTGGCCAAAAAAGGCTTATCCGCCCACGCCTCTTCCGAGCTGAAATCGCTGATGGACAAGGAGAATTACCCGAAGCATTCCTCCACTTTGCAGAACTGGGCAATAGATTGCCTCAAAGCCGCAATGCAGTTATTGCAGAAAAGCCATAATATGTCCTCGGCCGTGGTCACCAAGATCAGACAATATATCCGCTCTCGGCTGAGTGAAGAGATTACTCGTGATGAATTGGCCGCCTATGTTTATCTGAACCCGGCTTATCTGTCCCGGCTGTTCAAGAAAGAGACTGGACTGTCGATCTCGGATGTCATTATTCAGGAACGTCTGCAGAAGGCCAAGCAATTACTGGAGGAAACCGAGCTTAAGATTACCGACATTGCCGAGCAGGTGGGATACACCAGTCTGGGCAGCTTCTCCAACCTGTTCAAGCGGGTAGTCGGCGTAACGCCGCAGCAATACCGCGCCCGTAAAAAAAAATAAAAACTCCTGCTTGCATTTTTGTGCCCGGTTGCACTTGGCATTGAGAGCCTTAATCGAGATCGCCATGGGCAACCTGATTAAGGGTTGATGAAATTCTTATCTATGGATGCCTAACCAAGAGCATTTAACCCCTATGGTGAAACACACCGCAAGTAGCAGAAATTTGACAGTATGTAAGGGGTTGACCCAAAAATGGATTTTCTACAAGTAGAGATAGACTATTTCATGCTCAAAACCATAAAAGTTAAACAGGGCAGCGATTCTCACGTGATTGAGAATCGCTGCTCTAATTTTTTGGTCATTATTAACTTATTTAAATAAGTATTTATGGGCGAGTGAAAGTCAACCGACGTCGTGCGTCGCTTATTATTTACCGTGAAACAGAAGATGCTGGAAGTTCCGGTTATTCTTTAGGTTTCTAGCCGTGGAGTCTGTTTGGTGACTAGAAATCACTGCAACGGTTAGAACGCCGAGTTGAAATATTCAAGCGGAACCGTATACGTCTTCTGACACTTCTTACAGCCAATTTGCAATTATACAGGTAAGGGTAAATAAGTTCCAAGTGACGCGTGTTGTAAATGCCAAAAGACGCAAGTGAAATTGCAAGTGGGGCATTACCAAGGATAGGCATTAGAATCACAGCCCTTTTCAATCTTTTACGGTAATTCTAAGTCAAGATAGGGATCAGCATAAGTGGATATTCGTCCATATTTATGAGCCAAAGCAGGTAAAAAAAGGCTTTTTGGCGGATTAATTTCATTACTGTTCAGCTTCGGCTGGGCGCGGATTATTTATTGGCGTTCGCCCAAACACTCTTTCCGCGAATGCATATGATGATTGTGCCTACTCATTGAAAGGAGTGATCACATATGGGATTTTTTCCAACGCCGGGAAGCGGCCAATTCCCAGGGTTTCCAGGTGGACCAGGAGGACCAGGAGGACCGGGTGGACCAGGTGGACCAGGTGGATTTCCTGGGACTCCGGGATCTCCAGGAGCTGCACCGGGAGGTGTTCAAGCGCCGACGGCACCTCCACCGCAATTCGTACCGCAAATGTCGGCCACTGCATTTGCCATCGATCCCGGTGCGATCAGAGGCTGTTTGTTCCGCAACACATACATTTGGCTGAACAACGGCGAGCAATTCTGGTTCTTCCCGGTATTCGTCGGGCGTAATTCTGTTGCAGGGTTCAGATGGTTCGGTCTCTTCTGGGGGTACTTCGGTATTGATTTGAATCGGATTCGCTCGTTCACCTGCTTCTAAGGCAGACAGCGAAAGAGAACAGTCTGGGGGCTGTTCTCTTTGGGGGTCTTTTATGGATTTATATCCTGGTATTTGTCGATATACATACTCCCGTCCAATTGGAGCTCTGCGTAAAATACTTGATCTAAAGAATGAATGTTGGCTTTCTTTAATTGTTGGTTGAGCCAGACAACGGAGACATCTATTTTATTAAGATTCTTTTCTATGATTTTACCATCAACGATAAGCTCAGTTGGGATATTGTGAATAGGTGCAACGTTTACTTTTATATCTTTTTTTGTTGCAGGCAGCAGTTCTTCTTTTATCAACACGCTAAGTTTACCGTCAGGTTCCAGAATTGCAAATTCAACTTCTTCGGGTGAGAAGACATCCTTATTCCGAAGCAACATGCTTAAATCGTCGATGTTGAGGTGCTGCTTAGCTAATGCCTCTTCCAGAATCTTGCCTTGTTTGACGAGAATCGTAGGTTGGCCGTCGAGAATCTCACGTGCTTTGACAGAGCGCAGTCCGATCAATGCAACGCTGAACGCCAAGAGCGACCATAAGACCAAGCTAGATATTCCTTGCAGCAGCGTGATTTGTCTGTTGACGATAATTTCCGCAGTAGTGGAGCCGAAGGTGATCCCTGTTACATAATTGAAAAACGTTAGATGTCCGACTTGTTTTTTACCGAGAAGACGCGTCAATACGAGTAGAGCAACGAAAGACGTTGCCGTACGAAATAGAATTTCTCCATATGTCATATGCTGAGCCCCTTGTTACATAACAGATAGTCTTAAAGTGACCCCCATTTTCCTCGCTTATACTTGATAAGTGAAAGAAATCGAATGAACATGAACGGCTGGACGAACGTTTAGATAGGACATACCGTTGTATTTTTAGTTAGAAACTGACAAAAAAGTATCCTGACTTTATAATTGTTTTATATATCCAAGTAGGGTCGCTGATCAGGAGGACGGAATGCAATTTCAACCAATGTATTATGACGGGAAATTATTTCTACCGAAGATTGAATTAAATATGACATTGAACCAATCGGTTGCTATTATAACGGACTTGAAGCGAAAGCAGCTTTTAATGAATCAATTAGTGGACCATTCTCAATATTATTTATTTCGGGCTGGGCAAAGCGAGTATATGCGTTTAACGGTGGAAGAGCTAATTACTTTTCTTATCCAAGTAACGGAGAGGAATGAGCGTGTCGCTTTGTTAATGGATTATTTTGTTCTAAAAGAAGAACGGAAGGTGAGGATCAAGGATCTAAGCTCATCGAAAAGGATGTATGTGACCTTACTGCGTGTTTTTTTTGCGCATCAGCCTACACTTGTACTGGAGGAACCCTATTTTTACTTGGAAGAGCAGGATCGTCGTCAATTCAAACGGATTCTGGATGATCTTTCGCAAGAAAAGCAGATATTAATTTTAACTTCGAATTTAGAGGATGCCCTTATTTCCTGTGATACCATTTATCGCTTGAACGAGTCCGGATTTCATCCATTGGATATTCGGGACTTCGAAGAGGATAAGCAGGAATTACGGAAACAAGACGAGACGAATATAACCTTGCAGAAGATCTCAACCAAAAGAAATGACAAAGTGATTTTATTTAATCCGCCTGAAATCGATTTTATAGAAAGTGTAGAGGGTTCGATCCTTGTTCATGTGGATGGTGAAAATTATGATTGTGCTTTGACTTTGACCGAACTCGAGCAAAGATTGTTAAATTTCGGTTTTTTTAGGTGTCATCGGTCCTACATCGTTAATCTGCAAAAAGTAAGAGAGATTATTACATGGACGAAGAATAGCTACAGCTTGCGGTTAAATACAGGTAAAGATGCTGTGGTTCCGTTATCCCGTTCAAAATTGTCTGAATTAAAAGCACTTCTGAACATTTAATTTCCTGGGTAATGTCGAGCCAATCAAGCACTCTGTGGTACTATTCAGGCGAAAATAGCTACATTTCGGCGGGTTTTGATGGCTGGAAGCATGCAATCTTTATATGCTTAAGGCATCAACGCTAAGGAAGTGGTGTTAATGGATGTTATCCAAGTAGAACGTGTCCGTAAGAGATTTGGAAATAAAGATGCGTTGGCAGATGTGTCTTTTTCGATTCCGAAAGGGGAAATTTTTGGTTTCCTCGGTCCGAGCGGTTCAGGAAAAACGACATTAATCAAGATTTTAACTGCGCAGTTAAATCCAACAAGTGGACAGGCAAGTGTATTTAACCAGCCAGCAGAGATGATGCAGCAGTCTGTACAGAAGATGCGCTTCGGCATTTTGACAGATAACAGCGGTCTATATGAGAGATTATCGATTGAGGAAAATTTGGAGCTGTATCGTAAGTTATATGATCTTCCCAGATCTGCGGTCGATAAGGTGCTGCAGTTTGTAAACTTAAGCGGAGAGCGCAAAAAGAAAGTCAATCTCTTATCGAAAGGGATGCGTCAGCGTGTCATGTTGGCCTGCGCGATTATCCATGAGCCCGAATTATTATTTCTAGATGAACCAACTTCGGCTTTAGATCCGGTAAACTCAACACATATTTATAAAGGCTTACGCTACTTAAATGACAAAGGGACAACGATTTTTTTAACTACGCATGATATGGCTGAGGCAGAATTAATGTGTAACCGTGTAGCGATTCTGTATCAGGGACAAATCCAAACCATCGGTTCGCCGAGGGAACTTAAACGACAGCACCGGGAAAACGTAGTTTGTGTTGAATTAATCAATGGGGAAGCTTACGAGCTCCCGATCGATGAGGGAACGGCTGATCAAATCGCGGATTGGATGAGACGCGGGTTAATTGACCGGTTAGAAACGAAAGAGCCAAGTCTAGGCGATATTTTTATTAAAATGACAGGAAGTGAGTTACTATGAGTATCTCATTAAAACGTGCCCGGGCGATATTTGTGAAGGATTACAAAGAGTTTTCACGTAACTACGCGCTGTCCATTATGCTGATTTTTCCTATTATTATCGCTCTGATTTTCAAGAGGGCAGGTGCGTCTTTACCTGGAGCCAGCGGTTTTCTTTTTAATAGTTCGTTTGTATTGCTAACATGTTTCGCACAAGCCTGCTTGATTGCGGAAGAGAAGGAGCGTAACACTTTACGGTCATTAATGATGACACCGGCTACGACCATGGATGTACTAATCGGTAAAAGCAGTTTGGTCTTTGTCATGTCTGCTGTTGTTCTCGCTATTTCTACATTATTATTTGGCTATGTGCCAGCTAATATATGGGCGTTTGTGGTCGTGGTTATTCTTTCGATTATTCTTTACACAGCAGCCGGGACGATCTGCGGCTTATTCTCCAAGACGTTGCTTGAAGCCTCATTATCTATACTGCCTGTGGCTTTCATATTTATGGGGGCACCGTGGGGTGCGCTACTAGAGAAGGATTATCCGGTCTTCAAAGTGCTTGATTACATGCCAAGCAGTCAGCTTGTGCATTTGCTGGGTATAAGCAATACAGGCTATACGACGGGCGATGTATTGAAACCTCTCCTCATTAATTTTGCATGGACGTTTGTGCTAACAGTAGTGTCTGTCATTTTGTATCAGCGGCGGTTGAAGGACGAGTAAGGGAGCCCAAATGGGACTATAGCCAGCCTTCGATGGGTCTTTGGTAGGGTCGAAACAAGCGGCCGACTGAGACTATACGACGATTATTCACCAATTGAGGCTGTGATGTTGTCATGACGGGGCCTGCCGGGTAATAAAGATGATTAGAACTTTCAAATTTGGCTGAATTTGGATTGGGAGCCGAGGAAAGGGAGGGAAAGATCATGGCGGCACAGACAGTATCAGGCATCAGCTCCGTACAGACCATTGCGGCCTACGGCGGTACACAGAGTGATGTCAGTTCCCTGGAGAAACAGCGGAATCGGCTGATGATGGAACTGGATAAAGTGAATGCGGCACAAGGGAGTGAGCTGCAGACGCCTTATCGCCGGGAGCAGCTGCAGCGGCAAATCCGGCTGCTGGAGTCCCAACTCGTACAGAAAAGCGGGAGTAGCGCCGCCGTAAATTTTGTACCGGCTTCTCCGCTTCAAGATCATCTCCCCCTCTCGCGGATGGAGTGGAAGGGAGGCCTCAAGGGCATCGGTCTGACCGATCCCCGAACGGCGACGGTGAACTCGGAGGGCCATTTCGACGCGTTAATTTAGGCAAGAGAGCGAAGGTGCGAAAAGCGTCCGGTGATGAACCGGCTTTTCGCACCTCTTTTTTGAATGCGCGGTGAACCGTATCTTAAGTATCGGCAAGTTTCTCCTAGGTACCCAGCAAAACTGTGCATGAGATGTCGGATGGATGCCGACGACAATTGCTATATTGTTAGTGAAGGGAGGTCATTCGAATGGATTTGCTTGCAAATCTGAACGGGGCTCTACAATACATTGATGAGAATCTTGCTGATGATATAGACCTGAAGGAAGCGGCTAGGTTGGCTTGTTGTTCCGAATATCATTTTTCTAGAATGTTCTCATTCCTTGCAGGCATCACGCTATCAGAATACATCCGTCGGAGACGCCTGACATCTGCGGCATTTGAGCTTCAAGCTGGAGAATTAAGAGTTATGGATGTGGCGGTGAAATACGGATATAGCTCAGCAGACGCATTTTCTAGAGCTTTCCAAGGCTTGCACGGTATTCCGCCCTCTTCGGTAAAGTTGCATGGCTCCTCATTAAAAGCCTATCCGCGCTTGACCTTTCAATTAACCATTCAAGGGGGAAGTGTAATGAACTATCGTATCATTGAAAAAGAGTCATTCTGTATCGTAGGCATTACGAGAAGGGTGCCTATCCAATTTAATGGCGTAAATCTGGAAATCGCATCTATGTGGAAAAGCTTAACTAGCGATGACATCGACCAGCTCAAAAAGCTCTCAAATGTCGAACCTCAGGGACTGATTCAAGCATCGATAAATTTTTCTGAAGAGAGAATGGAAGAAAAGGGAGAGCTTGACCATTATGTTGGCGTTGCTACAACCAAGGAATGCCCCGAAAATTTAACGAAACTAGATGTTCCTGCAGCAACATGGGCTGTATTCGAAGCCGTTGGACCATTTCCCGATACATTGCAAAATGTCTGGGGACGCATCTATTCTGAATGGTTCCCTACCGCTAATTATGAGTTGGCAAGAGGACCGGAGATTTTATGGAATGAGAGTAAGGATATATCTTTACGCACCTTCAGAAGTGAGATTTGGATACCGGTTTTGAAAAAATAATAAAAGGTGATTACTATTGTACTTCTGATTTGTCTGGCCATCCCATAGAAGGATGGCTTTTTTTTGTTGTGGGGGATGGTTTGTAAAGTTGAGATTGACCCTTATTTTTACATATGAGAGAATAATGGAAATTTTAAGATGAAAGGAAAATAATGTATGAGCAATCATTTCCGATTCATTCCTATTAGTCAACTAGCAGATAAATTTCCGGAAGGATCTTGGTGGGCGAAGTTTTACCAGGATTTCAGTGACGAGCAGCTAGCCGCTTATTATAAAGGGGATTTGACGCTGCCTTCTCTTAATCTGGATTGGGAGCAGGCTTTCCCGCAACAAAAAGAGGTAATCATCATTTTTATCGATGGGAATTTTACTGTAGACAATCTCTATAATAAAGAAACAGATGGTGCCATAGGGCTTATGGTAACCGGTAATTTGAATGCGAAAAATATAGCTGTAGGCGGTCAGGAAATCTATGTTTCGGGCAATCTGAGGGTTGAGGAAATATTGTGCGGCACCTACAATCATGGGGAAACAATTGTTATAGGTGATCTTAGCGCTGCGGTTTTAGTTCAGGATGACGAGTACAGCATCAAAGTAGACGGGCAGAAATCTATTGCATGCTTAGTAAATGTATGGGAGGGAGACGGCGTATTTCAGGAGCTTCCGGTGGACATTCATGAGGTGTTGATTGATGAAGTTTTTCTGGATATGGATGAGGAGTACACTGAATTTTCCTTTTGTACGCTGGTAAATGTTATTGTAGAAGGGCGTTCCGCATTGAAAAAAGTAAATGAACCCCTCACTAGAAAGAAACCTGTTCATTTATATTTTACCCATAACACGATCAATGAGGAAAATATATTGAAATTGACTCAGTGTATTTTAATGACGGATGACAAACCATCTTTTGATTTTCAGGAGCAAGGCGTATTTTTCAAAGTTCAACTGGAGCATATTGATGCAGACGGGGATGAGCGGGATCTCAGCGTTTATATGAAAGATGACCGGCATCACTATTATATTTGGCTGGAGCAAGATCATTCCATCGGTTTGTTGAGGAGAACTATAGATGAGGGGTCTGAGTGGGAGCACATTACAGAAGAGTCTCAGGAACAGCTAGCGGAGATTAGCGATTGCTGGACTATGCTGCTGACCTGTATTAATATGGCTGAGCTTTATTTACGAAACATTGAGGTGCGGTATGTGCAAGACATTTTGCAACACGCTGTAATTCAGGAATTATATTCGGAAGAAGAGGAGGATGACGGGTTCTGGGACGGCTCAAAATATTACAGCTTCCGTAAAGCGCATACGGACGAGGACGGAGACTACCTGCATGCTCGGATTGAAATCAAGACTCCAGATGAGGCGTATTATTTTTATACAGTGGATCATGGAACTTATGTTTCCCGGCATTATCAGCCGCCCAATCAATATGGCAAGCAGGACATGTCTTTTTTGGACCTTAGGCGCTGGGAGGCATCAGAGCAGTATTTTACAAGATTTAAGCAATTTATTGATCAGATGATAGAGTCTGGTGTGGGTAGTTAGA
The DNA here is from genome assembly GCF_976954365.1 of Paenibacillus sp. Marseille-Q9583. NCBI lineage: Bacteria > Bacillati > Bacillota > Bacilli > Caryophanales > Paenibacillaceae > Paenibacillus > Paenibacillus sp. Marseille-Q9583. The sequence continues at coordinate 36,188 of NZ_CDRJTB010000022.1, read as the reverse complement.
TCTTGACATGCTTTAGAGGGAAGGATGATAGAAATGCCAAATGATAACCAAGCTTCTCCTTCAGCTGGTTCTGTTATAGAAGTTGGTAGTTATCCTATCAACCTGACAGGTCCACGCAGTCACACTATTGTCCTTAAGCCCGGTGTAGGCAGCTTATCCATGGGTCCGTCGCAATTGGGGAAGAAGGCAGACCTTCATGTCGAGTCTGATGCGAATATCGATTGGACCGTATTCGATGTCTTTGCCACACCGGCTGGCTCTCCCTGGCCGCGATTTCTGCATTATACAGGCAGTGATTCAGGCTTCTTTGACTGGGCACAGAAACGTCCCATTGAAGAGATGACATGGACTCCGATCCTGTCTGAAGACACGGTGGCGGACGCCAGCCAGTCCAATTTGCATGGCTTGCATGTTGAGTTGGCCCCATCTGGGAGGTCTCTTAGCCTAATGCTTCCGAAGCAGCCTTTCCGCCTGAGTGTGTCCGGTGATCTATCACGCTTCTCGGCCACAGGCGATATGCCATCTTCACTGACACTAGCGCCGCGCACCGGCCGACGCAAGAATGATCCTCCTTTCTTGCTGCCCTACATGGGTGAGTTGCACAAGGTAACGATCCTGACGCTACAGAACACACCACTGGGACAACCCATCTCGCTGGAGTGTCTAAACCGGTTCCCAAACCTAACCTCACTGAGTTTGTGGGGAAACTTCTGCGACCTGGACTTATTGGCTCATCATGCCCAGTTAACGAATCTGGAGCTGCGCTTCATGCCTGATCTGGGGGACTTGCCGACCTTGAACGTATGGCCGTTGCTTGACAGATTTATCGCTTACAATGTGGGAGAGATCGCTGGTAAGCGTCTAAAACAGCAAATGAAAACACGCGCAGAAACCCGCCCTTGGACCGACCATGCTTCAGTGAGTCAATTACGAAAGCCTGAGTGGTGGACGACTGAGTTTGGGCGCCCGTTCTCGTCCTGGCCTAAACGTCTGGCTAAGCTGGCTAATGAAGCTTACAACGTTGCACGGGTAACCTTGTCCGAGGCCTGTAGCTTTGCTGAAGCCCAGGCTGCCATAACCACATTCACCATGCGCTTCAACAACGTCAGAGGCATCGAAACCACCGAACGAGAAGATCTTAGTGAAGCGGTATGGCAACTCAGCCAGTCTGATCACCTGATTGGCCAGCCAATAGAAGAGGAGATGGCTCAATGCTGGTTCGATGCAGCGCGTGATTACTGAATGAAATGAAAGTTCAGTCTAAATCTAAAAGGAATCGGGAGGTTCGAGGCGCTGCTGGAAATCGCGTTGCACATTTACAAAAGAAATATTCCGGCTTTACAGGCTGCAATTGCTGCAGGCTCCTACACCATCATTTTCTGACAAGTAATTAGAGTAGTCCTGCTACATTCGTCTGATATAGCTAAACTGATTAATGCTGGGACCCGGATATCGGGTTTCAGTTTTTTTTTTTTGAATGGAGGTAAGAATCCATTATGCAAATTTCGCCTGGGGCCTTCATTTTAGGCCTCATATAAGGCTCTGTCTACAGGTTTGATTCATCGGTTTCTATTAATTTTCCTCCGAAATATAAAAACAGATTGCTTATGAGAATTTTGTGAGTGAGCTTTGATAGGATGATATTTGATGCTTTGTAAGAATCATTGGAAGTACCTGGTAGTAGTAGATCGTAAAAGGCTTACATACAAGCTAAGCTCAAAAAGGAGGAAATTAAAGTAATGAATCGGAGAAGTAGAACTCATTTTGCAGGGAAATTGTTCGTATGGTGCATGGTAATCTTGATGATTGCTACAACTCTATTTGCCTATCCTGCGCTTGCAGCCAAGGGATGGAGTCAATATGGTAAGGCTGGATCAGAAGAAGGCACGAACCCGGGTGAGTTTGGGTACCCCGTCGGTGTGGCAACCGATAGCCTAGGTAATGTTTATGTCGCCGATTACGATAATAATCGCATCCAGAAGCTCGACATATCCACAGGTCTATGGGTGGAGTGGGGGAAAGGTGGCGGAGCAGCAGGCAGTGCCCTTGGAGAGTTTAATAGTCCAACAGGCATTGCTGTAGACAACAGCGGGAACATCTATGTTGCCGATAAATTAAACCATCGGATCCAGAAGTGGGACGCCGTCACAGGAAAATGGAAGAAGTGGGGAAAAGAGTACAATGGTAAATATGTTATAGATAATGGGTGGGGAACTGCACCCGGTGAGTTTCGCATTCCATCTGATGTGGCTGTAGACCAGGACGGAAATGTTTATGTGGCAGATACGACAAATCAGCGCCTCCAAATGCTTGATGCAGCAACTGGGAAATGGATCATTTTTGGGAAAAATGGACAACGGACAGGAAGCCAGCTCGGAGAGTTTAATCAGCCAACCGGTGTGGCAGTGGACAGCAAAGGCAATGTATATGTGGCGGATCGTGATAACCATCGTATTCAGAAGGTAAAGATCGAAAAAAATAGAGTGGAGGATAATGGTGGGAATGTAACGTATGATTATACAACTAAATGGAGCGAGTGGAAGAAGGAAGGCGGCGGTCCAGGAAGTAATTTGGGTGAGTTTGATGAGCCCAACGGTGTTGAGGCAGATAACCAAGGCAATGTATATGTAGCGGATAGCAATAACCATCGCATTCAGAAGCTAAATATAGCATCGAATAAATGGACGAAGTGGGGAAAAGAATACGACGGTCCAGATCTCCCTAATAATGGTTATGGAAGCGAACTCGGAGAGTTTGATTATCCAACAGGTGTGGCGATCGATCGTATGGGAAATGTGTATGTAGCTGATTTCGGAAATCATCGCATCCAGAAATTGGCCAAATATTTGCCGCTCTCAGCTGGTCAATCTCATTCCGTGGCTTTAAAAACAGATGGTACTGTATGGACTTGGGGGGGCAATCAGACTGGTCAGCTTGGATTGGGAGATGCAGGGCTTGAAACCCATCGCAAGACTCCTACGCAAGTAAAGAAAGAGGACGGGACTAATCTGGTAGCATTGCAGGTCGCAGCAGGAGGTTCTCACACTGTGGCATTAGATCCTGATGAACGTGTATGGACCTGGGGAAGTGATAACAACGGCCAATTGGGGGATGGTACTTCTGGATCAAGTCGAAATAAACCCTACATGGTAGATAGTATTACTGATGTAATAGCTATTGCAGCAGGCACATCTCATACTGCAGCTCTAAAGAGAGACGGTACTGTATGGACGTGGGGATGGAATGGAGAGGGTCAATTAGGGCTTATAAACACAGATCCCCAAGTTACCCACCCTAAGCAGGTCATGCTTGCAGATGGAACAACCCCGTTGATCGCCAAATCCATATTCGCGGGATATGACCAAACATTAGCAATCGATATGGATGGTACACTTTGGATGTGGGGTTCACAAGGTGATAATAAGAATAAATTTATACCAGAGAAAGTAAAGCACAGCGATGATTCAGACTTTAAAGCCCTATCTGCTTCAGCAGGTTCTAGATTTACGGTTGCTCTAGATAATGAAGGCAAGGTATGGACATGGGGATACAATAGTACTGAAGGAGCATTGGGAAATGGCAAAAGCGACAATGTTTCAGAACCTTACCCTCTCCAAGTAAGCGGACTTACGAATGTTATGGCGATTGATGCAGGCTCTATGCATACATTGGCTTTAAAGGAAGATGGTACTGTCTGGGCATGGGGATTCAATAAATATGGTCAGATAGGTAATCTGAGCAATGTTAATAGTCCAATTCCCGTATTCGTGCGTAATCAAGACGGGAACATCTTTCATGAAGCTATGGCTATTGCCGCGGGAGGTAATTATGCTGATCATTCTCTAGCAATGAAGGATGACGGTACAATCGTTGCCTGGGGTAATAATGGTGTTGGACAACTAGGAAATGGTAAGAACGTTAATAAAAATTATGCAGAAGATGTTCCAGGTCTTACCTTCACCGTAACCTTTGATTCGCAAAACGGAAGTGAAGTAACACCTCTATCCGATATTGCAAGGGATGCAAAGCTCATAGCACCAGATGCTCCAACAAGATCAGGTTATACATTTGCTGGTTGGTATAAGGACACTGAGTATAATAATCCTTGGGATTTCGAGGCTGATACTGTAACTGCAAATCTGATTCTTTATGCCAAATGGACAGAGAACCAAACCTATACAATTGCACCAATAAGTAACCAGACGTTAACGGAACTAACCGCTGGTTACGCGAATGGAACCCAGAAAGCAAATTCAATTACGATCACTCGCACGGGAACGGGCGACCTTGAGAATCTAACAGCAGCGATCAGTGGAACGAATGCAGGAAGCTTTGAAATTGCTGAGCCCGATGTGACCAAGCTGGATAAAGATACGCCATCTGCGACTTTTACAATAAAGGCTAAGGATGGATTGGAAGCAGGAACCTATACGGCGATGATTGCAGTAAAAGCAACCAACATGACCGATGTAACGTTCACTGTAACACAGGTGGTAAAAGCATCATCAAATCCGGACCCATTGACCTATACAATTGCACCAATAAGTAACCAGACGTTAACGGAATTAACCGCTGGTTACGCGAATGGAACCCAGGAAATCAAGTCAATTACGATCACTCGCACTGGGACGGGTGATCTTGAGAATCTAACAGCAGCGATCAGTGGAACGGATGCAGGAAGCTTTGAAATTGCTGAGCCCGATGTGACCAAGCTGGATAAAGATACGCCATCTGCGACTTTTACAATAAAAGCTAAGGATGGATTGGAAGCAGGAACCTATACGGCAATGATTGCAGTAAAAGCAACCAACATGACCGATGCAGTGTTCACTGTAACGCAAGTGATAAAAGCATCATCAAATCCGGATCCAATACCGACTTATACAATAGCACCAATTCGTAACCAGTCGTTATCTTTATTAACTGCTGGTTATGCAAATGGTACACAAGAAACCAAAACAATCACGATTACTCGTACAGGCACTGGCGATCTAAATAACCTGTACGTAGTGAATAGCGGAACACAAGCAGGTAACTTTGAAATTGCAGGACCTGTTGAAACAAAACTGGACTATGGTACGCCGTCAACGACTTTTACAATAAAATCAAAAGATGGATTGGAAGCAGGTACCTTTACGACGACGATTACAGTTAAAGCATCGAACATGACTGATGTTGCATTTGATGTAACTCAAACAGTAAAAGCACCTTCGAATCCAGAACCATATCCGAATCCTGATCCAACACCACCAGTAGCGCCTTTAACACCAACTAAAGAAGTGATCTTGGTGGATGTACGGGCCGGAGAAGGAGAAGTCATTTCCAAAACGCCGATCACCCGAACAACAAAACCGAACGGTACGGTAAAAGATGAAGTCATATTTACGTCGGAGCGTGCGAAAGAAGCGGTTGAACAGTTAAAGAATAAAACGGACAAAACCGCACGCATCGTCATTCCCGACGAGAAGGACAAAGTATCGCAGGTCGATGTAACGCTTCCTGCCAGTGCGGTAGGTACGTTGTCGGCTGGGCAAGCAAATCTCGAAATCTACACCGACAATGTCCGTATCGTCATTCCAAGCGAAGCCTTGAATGGCTTCGACAAGGACCTCTACTTCCGTCTTGTTCCGATAAAGCAAGCGAGTGAACGGAAAGCGGTGGAGGAACGGGCGAAGAAGGAAGAGCAAATCCGGGAAATCATTAAGGGTCAAGAGATCAAGATCTTAGGTCGTCCGATGACGATCGAAACGAACATGCAGAGCCGTCCCGTGACGCTTGTTCTGCCGCTTAAGGACAGCTTGCCGCAGAATGAAGCCGAACGCCAAGTGATCTTGGACAATCTCGCCATCTTTGTCGAGCATAGCGATGGAACCAAGGAACTGATTCGTGGAGAATTGGTTGCGTACAAGCAAAACGAGATGGGCATCCGATTCAACATCAATAAATTTAGTACGTTCACCATGGTTTATATGAAAGGCTGGAAGGAATACTTTGTGTCGCAGCAGCAAGCTGAAGCGGGAACACATAAGCCGTATATTAAAGGGTTTATTGACGGCACCTTTGGTCCGGAGAAAACCGTAACCCGTTCTCAAATGGCGGCAATGCTGGTACGTAATCTCGAAACAGAGTACAAAGTTAATGGAGCTTCGGTTTCGTCCTTCAAGGATACCGACGCAAAGCATTGGGCATTCCAAGAAATGGAGATCGTAAATCAGGTAGGTATAATGCAGGGATACATGGATGGACGCTTTGGCGCTGAGGATGGTATTACGAGAGCGGAGATGGCTGTCATCGTGGATCGCTGGATAGCGAAACAAGGCAAAACCAAGGTTAGAACAGATCACGAGATGATCTATACTGATCTTTCCGACAAACACTGGGCAAGCAAAGCGATTATGCGCATCCAAGGTTATGGCATTATGGAAGGTTATCAGGGCAATACGTTCAAACCAAATCAAAAGCTTACCCGCGCAGAAGCGGTGAAAATATTAAATCGCCTGTTCGATCGTGGGCCGCTGTATGGAGTCGAATCACCAAGCTTTACTGATGTACCAAGCACCCACTGGGCATTCTATGAAATCGAAGAAGCAGCTAAAGCGCATCAATGGGTGAAGGATAACCAAGGCAGAGAGAGTGAAAAATAGTATGACAGTTAGTGAAACATAGGAAGAGGATAGGATGAAACACAAGGACTCGTCGTATATGGATGATCAAGTTCTCTAACTTCAAAAAAAATGTGAAAGAGCTTCTCCGCTTCGAAAAGCTGGAGAAGCTCTTTCGTGTCACCTTAGAAATGATATGCAAAGCTTTATTTTATGTAGCGACGAGTTTTTTGGGAATAATGAGAGAAAAGAAGAGGTGGAAATGAAGTATATCGTTGATCTCAAAAATTTGCCTGCGGAAATGATTTTATAGGATTATCTCCGCAAGGCAATGTATCCCCTGCTCAATCGATGCTTCATCTACTTTTGCAAACCCCAATACCCATCCCTTTCTTTTGCTATCCAGACAATAGGGTCCAAGAGGGTAAACACGTATTCCATGTTGTAGGGCTAAATTTGTCACAGTTTCTTCGTCGTATGATTCCTCAGCCTCAAGTAACATATGCAATCCTGTTTCTACTCCACTGAGTGTAAAACGCTCCCCTAAACCACTAGCCATAATAGCTTTTGTCATGACTTCGTGTCTTCTTCGATATACATTTCTGACTCTTCTCATATGCCGCATAAAATGACCATTTTTAATGAAATGGGTTAGTGTTAGCTGATCCATAATCGGAAGATGACGGTAAGTCAGCTCCTGTACCTTCGCTAGTTGAGCGATTGCCTCGACTGAACCTATAATAGCTGAAATACGAATGCCAGGAGCAATCATTTTAGAGAAACTCATGAGATACAAAGTATTATTGGATGCCTGACTAAACAACGTTGGTAGCGGCTCCCCACGATACCGGAATTCACTATCATAATCGTCTTCAATGATCCAAAACCGTTCTTGAACCGCTTTATGTAGCAATTGTTGCCGACGGGGCTCCGACATAACGACCCCTACTGCGCACTGGTGAGAAGGGGTGGTAAAGATCAGTTTGGATTGAGGGTGAATATGCTCCACCACTAGACCATACTCATCAATGGGAACAGGTACCACATTCATTCGTCGATATTTCATCGCCATCCAAGCAGCTGGGAAACCGGGATCTTCTACTGAAACTGTGTCCCCATCAGCTAAAAGCGACTGTGCGATTAAGTCGATACTATGTTGAGCTCCTGAGGTCAACAGAATCTGATTGGTTTGGATATGTATGCCCCGTTCAAGGGATAAATAACGCTGTATTTGCTCACGTAATGGTGTGTAACCGTAGCAATTACCGTAAGCCCAGCTTGATAAATCCATTTCAGCAGATGCGTGTAGCAGCGATTGCCGCCAGCTTTTTTGAAATTGTTCATCCAAATAGGGTTCATGAGGACTGAAATCAATATCCACTTCTAGCTGTTCTTTACCTCTGAACCAGTCATGTAAATGATCAACAGCTGAGTCTAACAAGGAGAGTGAAGGAGGGGTGGGACCCCCTGTTTCTATTTCCTTCGTTGAAACATTGAATTGCTTCCATTTACTAACTCGCGTTCCTCCTCGGCGAGAGGTAACGGTATAACCTCGACTTAACAATTCCTCATAGACGATCTGTATAGTTGAGCGTGAGACACCTACGATGTGAGCTAGTTCGCGGGTAGGTATTAGTAATTCTCCTGGCGCCCAGACTCCGCTAGTAATATTATGAATCGCTTGATCAAGCAATTGCTGCCAGATCGGTCTCTTATCATTACGAATTACTTTCATCATCGTACACACCTCCAAATAGAAGCCTATTATAATAATATTAATTATGGATTGCTCTAAACGGTGATTTTTGGATATTTTAATGCAATCCATACATTGATATACTACCGTAACAACGCTGGTATTCGCAATTTGGTCGTTGCCGCACGCTAGAGTTAAAGGAGAGATATCAATATGAATTCGGTTCGTTACAAGAGCAGGGAATGCCTGGATCAAGAGAAGATTGAAAGGTTCCTTAAGCAAGCGAGATTGGGTTATCTTGGGTTGGTTGATGGCAATCTCCCCTATGTTGTACCACTTAATTATGTATGGACTGAAGGGAAACTCTATTTTCACGGGGCTGGAGACGGAAGGCGTAATCAGGTGATGAGTGATAATTCAGAGGTGTGTTTTACGGTATGTGAGGAATACGGAACCATTACGGATCCGGTACCTGCGAAGACGGATACAGCTTATATGAGCGTAATGATATTCGGACAAGCAGAACCGATCACAGATTTGGATGAAGCCACTCATGTACTTCAGGAAATGATGAATAAATATGTACCGGGTTACTATAATCGCCCCTTGTCCAAGCAGCATGTGGAGAAGTATAGGTCAGCTGTATTCGGCGGTCCGGTTCAAGTTTATCGGGTCATTCCGAGCCATATGACGGCAAAAGAGAGTCCTATTGAAGCGGAAAAAATGTATAAAAAGAGCATGGATAATGAACGTCAAGTTTAAACACAAGATATGCCGGCTTCGCTAGAAATTTCATCAAAAAAAAGCCTTTTGGATTAAAATCCAAAGGCTTTTTGTATGCTTGTTTTTTTCAAGACCTTATTCAACATCATAATTGATCAGAAAGAAAAAGTCTATACTTTGGGCTGGATTTTATTTACTATTGTGAAGCCGGCAAAACTTAATAAATGGAGTGTTGTTAATGGACGTTACCTATCATCTCGATCAGGCCGACTTACAGGATTATATTGGACGGATTTTTGGCACCAGTTATTTAGTTGCTCGTGTTTCACGAATGCACGGTGGCGCACAAAAGGTGGTCTACAAGATTGAGTGCAGTAATGGATTTTCCTGCGTTTTGTATGTGTGGGATCTTTCCATGAATTATTTTGAAGAAGAAAAAGCGAATGAAGATATAAATGAACAGTCCTATGGAAGTGATTTGTTTGAATTAAACAATAAGTATTTAACACAACATGGAATTCAGACCCCAGCACTTTATGATCTGAACAAGGAAAGAGATCGTTACCCATTTGATTATGCGCTCGTTGAATATATAGATGGACGTAAGGCAGAAGAATATTTTCATCATGCTGATTTACGTGTTCAAGATAAAGTGTTTCAGCGGCTAGGGGACATGCTTACTACTATGCATACCAACGAAAGGCGTATCTTTGGGAAAGCGAATGCTAACGAGATCATCTCAGAACAATGTCATTTCTTACAAATGGAAAATGCGAAAGTACAGCTAGCTTATGCCTCTCAATATATAGAGAAGATCGCGTCTAATCAAAGTAAACTGCTCGACAAGTTGCATGAGTTAGAATCAAGAATTAAGCCCAGACAGCAGTACGGATTTATACACGGGGAACTGGGCCCTGACCATGTATTGGTTAATGATAAGCTGGAGCCCTTTCTGATCGATATCGAAGGAGCAGCGTTCTTCGATATTGAGCATGAGCATAGTTTTTTGGAGATGCGTTTTGGAGATTTCTATCGGTATCTTAAGAACGATAAGCTTGATCCGGATAGGCTGTTATTTTATCAATTGCATCACCATATATCATTAACTTCAGCGGGTTTAAAGCTACAGCATAGAGGATTTCCAGATCAACAATTCGCAAAAGGTCTAGCTGAATATCAATCTGAACGTGCGCTTAGGTTTATCGAAAAATGAAGAATTGAAAATGAAGCAAGAAGCGGCGCGTCATCTCTTTTCAAATATCGTAGGAGCTGAATATTCGAGTTATTACACGGTAACGTTTCAACGAAGCGAAGGGGGAGTCAACCTAACCCAGGGGAGACTCCCTCTCTCTTGTGCGTTCTAGGGACAAAACTGACGGTAGTCAAGAGGTGTATACGAAAGTAAAGACTAGTATATAGATGGGGGTCATTCCCTTTCCTATACTAGAACTAGGAAGAGAAGCTGCATGAAGTAGATGCACGACCTATTTTGAGACCATGTGGAGGGGTAATATGAAGAAAAAAAGTAGAATACTTCTGATCGTCGCATTGATCCTAAGTTTAACTATCACGGCATGCGGCAAAACCACAAATGAAGGGGAGAAGCAGCCTGAGAAGCAGCCTGAGACACCTGTGGAACAAAAAAATGAAGTGATTGAAGTTTCAACAGTTTCGGCAAGTGATCAGTATCTCAAATTCGACGAGGGCGAAAGCTTTGAGAAGAACTCGGTCTATGATGCGTATGAGAAAGATATCGGCGTGAAGCTCAAGAATAAATGGGTGTCCGCCGATGACGTTCAATTCAAGGAGAAAGTGAAAATGTCCATCGCCTCCAATGATCTTCCGGACTTCATGAAGGTTAATGCTACACAGCTGAAAGAACTGACCGAAGCGGATATGATTATGGATATCACGGACGTATATGACAAGAATGCGACGGATGAGACGAAGAAATTCTTGTCGATGGATGGCGGAATGCAACTGAAGACCGCCACTTTCGACGGTAAACTCATGGGGATTCCAAGTTCTTATAATCCGTTCCAGTATCAGTTCCTCTATGTACGCACGGACTGGCTGAAGAAATTGAACCTGCCGGAACCGAAGACGATGGCGGATCTCTTGACGATCGCAGAAGCGTTCAAAACAAAAGATCCAGGCGGCACTGGGAAACCGTATGGAATTGTAATTAGCAAGGATCCATTTAACAACCAGTCCACAGCTGTTACAGGACTAATAGCATTCTTGAATAGTTACCATGCTTATGAAAATCTTTGGATGGAAGACGGAAATGGCAATTTGGTCAACAGTGACATTCAGCCTCAAGTGAAAGACGCACTTATGGCGCTGCAGGAAATGTTCAAGAAAGGATTAATTGATCCTGAGTTCGTCGTTAAAGATGTGGAGAAAGCAGCAGAGCTCCTCTATAACAACAACGCAGGTATCGTATACGGCCAGTCTTGGGTACCGGCTCAGCTCGCTAAAGGCGCAGTAAAGGATGGTAAAGTCGTACAAGAGTGGGGTGTATTCCCGATTCCATCGGTGGATAGCGAACCTGCACTATCGCAGATAGGTTTGGGTGTTGACGAATATTATGTTATCTCCAAGCAAGCGAAGCATCCGGAAGGCGTTATTAAATTGCTGAACCATTGGATTGTCGTGGATAATCATCCGACGCCAGAACAGAAAGTGTATGAGTATGGTAAAGACCTGAAGGAGAAAGGCAACAACTACTGGCTTCTAAGCCCGCTTCGTGTTGGTAAACAAAAGGATAATAACGGTGAAATATTGCCAAAAGCGATCGAGAACAAAGACGAGAGCATTTTGGAGACGAAAGATCAAAAAACTCGTTACGAGCGTGCCATGAAGTATGTTGACGGTACCGATATCAACATGTGGTGGGAATATCTGATCTCAGGTCCAAAAGGTGCATATTCACTTGTTCCTGAAATTCAGAACAATAAACAGTACCTACAAAACAAATTCTATGGCGCACCGACTCCAACCATGGCAGATCGACAAGAAATCCTGAAGAAGAAGCGGGATGAAGTATACTTCAAGATTATGATGAATCAAGTATCCGTGGATGAATTCGATAAATTCGTAGAAGAGTGGAAAAAGCTTGGCGGCGACGAAATGACCAAAGAAGTCAATGAATGGTACGCGACTCACAAACAATGATAGCAGGAGAATCGAGGGGTTGAACACAAACGACCTCTCTTTTCTTTAACCTAGTTCTTCATTTTTAGTCCTATAGCGAGGTGGATGGCATGAATGTATTAACGCGTATGTGGAAAAGGGAGTGGCCGCTTCACTTGATGTTGGTTCCTGGGATCGTATTGGTGCTCATCTTCAGTTATATCCCGATGGCCGGCATTATGATGGCCTTTCAGAAATACGTACCGAATAAAGGGTTGTTCGGCTCACCATTTATTGGTCTTAAAAACCTTCAGTTACTGATGGATTACCCCGATATCGGTCGGATATTCTTCAATACAGTATACATTGCGGTGATGAAAATTGTAGCAGGTATGATCGTTCCGGTCACCATAGCGATACTTCTGAATGAGCTGCGGAAAGAATGGGTCAAACGGACCTTTCAGACGCTCGTGTACTTGCCGCATTTTCTATCATGGGTCTTGTTAAGCGGTATTTTAATCGATGTATTGTCTCCATCTTCCGGTATTCTCAATCAAGTGCTTGGCTTGTTTGGTATCGACCCTGTTTTTTTCCTGGGAGACAATAAATGGTTCCCTTATGTCATGGTCATATCGGATGTATGGAAAGAGTTCGGATTTGGTACGATTGTCTATCTGGCTGCGCTTACCGGTATTAATCCGTCACTGTACGAGGCAGCGGAGATCGACGGCGCAGGACGCTTTAAGCAGACGTTACATGTGACGCTGCCGGGGATGCTTCCTATTATCGTTCTCATGTTTACGCTTAGTATCGGGAATGTGCTGAATGCCGGATTTGATCAAATCTTCAACCTGTACAGTCCTCCGGTCTATGAGAGCGCGGATATTATCGACACCTTCGTATATCGTATGGGGATTGAGCAAGCACAGTTCGGTTTCGCTACGGCCGTAGGACTGCTGAAATCCGTCATCTCTTTCATATTCGTATCTATGTCCTATATCTTAGCCTATCGTGTAGCGAATTACCGCATTTTCTAATGCAATTGTCGGTAATTCAGAAGGGAGACACATCGTGCGTACTAACAGATCATTCGGAAGGAAATTGTTTTTGATATGTAATTTCATTTTTCTGGCATCCGTATCTTTGTTATGCCTCATGCCTATTATTCATATTTTGGCGCTCTCGTTTAGCTCCGGGCAGGCAGCATCCGCCGGAAAAGTCATCCTGTGGCCAGTTGAATTCACAACGGCTGCTTATGCTAACGTATTTGGAAAGCCTGAATATTTACGCGCATTCTGGGTATCGATTCAGCGGGTCCTTATGGGAACGACAATCAGCATGTTCCTGACGATAATCACGGCCTATCCATTATCCAAAGATTCTCGCCAATTTCGGCTGCGGACCTTCTATTCATGGTTCTTCGTATTCACGATTTTATTCAGTGGCGGGCTTATTCCAAACTATTTAACCGTGAAGAACCTTGGGATGCTCGATACAATCTGGGCTTTGGTGCTGCCGGGAGCGGTCACGGTGTTCAACGTTATTCTACTGCTGAATTTCTATCGCAGTCTGCCCAAAGAACTTGAGGAATCTTCGCTGCTCGATGGGGCGGGTCAATTTACTACCTTATGGAAAATATATGTGCCGCTATCGTTGCCGGCATTGGCAACGACAGGTCTTTTCACCATGGTGGGACATTGGAATAGCTGGTTTGACGGTATGATTTACATGAATCATCCCGAGAATTATCCGCTGCAGACCTTCCTACAGACGATCATTATCAAAATGGATTTCCGCTTTATTAAACCTGAGAGGGCAGAATTAATGATCAAATTGTCCGATCGTACGAGCAGAGCCGCTCAAATTTTCGTAGCAGCATTTCCGATTCTAATCGTGTATCCGTTCTTGCAGCGATTCTTCATTAAAGGAATTGTGATGGGGAGTGTCAAAGAATAAAATAGGGCACTCAAACTAAGACATTGCATTGCAGGAGAACAAACGATGAAAATCCGATTCTTGATTAAAGATTCCTCTATATTTCAGAAAATAATGGCTGCCTTTCTGGCAGCCTTGTTTCCGCTCATGGCGATTACCTGGTTGATTAATGAGAAGGGTTCGGACAATATTCGGAGTGAAATTTCCGAGTCTATTCTAAATACGACTCGATTCTATCTGGATTCACTCGACAAGGAAGCAGACCGGATCAGCCGTTATTTGCCGAACTATGTGATGGACAAAGACTTGATGGAAATTGCAACTACAGGCAATTACATGAGTTATTACGATCGTGCGCAAAAAATATTAGATATCCAAAGACGTCTTGAATTGATGAAGAACTCAAGTCCATTTATTCAAGAAGCAAGGGCGTATATCCCTCTTATCGACCGAACGATTCTTAGCAATAAATTTGAAACTTCGATGAATAAGCAGGAATATGCTTCTATGCAGCAAAACAAGAGATTATACGAAGAACCTTTCATTTACTGGAACGATCGATTATTTATTTCCATGCAATACCCCATTAATACCGTTAAAAATCCGATTTATATCGTAGCGGTTGAATTATCGACTACCAAAATCAGAGAAACGTTATCTCAAATCGGCAGCTCGCGTGGCGGACAGAGCGTATTGCTCAATCTGGAACGTGGTTGGGAGATCGAGAGTGACATGGATCCGGAACTGCTGGAACAAATGAAATCCTTCGCTGCGGATAAGCGGGGATTGCAAAAAGACGAAGGATACGAAACGATTATGTATAATGGTAAGCGGTTTCTTACGGTATATAAATACTCCAGTCTCTGGAATTCCTATTCGATTATGTGCATTCCCGAAGAGACGATTTTGGGTTCTCTTGAGATCTATCGAACATTGTTCTGGTGGGCTTGCGCGCTAGCTGTGGGTATTGTCGTTTTCTTCTCCTACTTTCTATTACGATTTATCTATCGGCCATTAATGAAACTTGTGCATTCCTTTCGGCGCGTTCAGCAGAATAGGCTGGAACCGATCGTGATCGATCGTGGAGCCGATGAGTTCGGGTATTTGTACCAAGCTTTTAATACTACGATCCGATCCTTGAAAACACTAATCGAGGAAAATTACGAGCAGCAAATCAGGAACCAGCGTTCCGAACTGAAACGATTGCAATCGCAAATTAATCCTCATTTTTTATATAATTGTTTTTTTGTATTGTGCCGGTTAATTAAATCCGAGAATCAGAAGGAAAAGGCTTATCAATTCTGCCTGTACATCGGACAATATTTTCAGTTCATTACTCGTGATGACGAGGATGATATTCCGCTGGGGCTGGAGGTCAATCATTCTCGCACGTATGTAGACATGCAAACCATATGTTACGGAGACCGTATTCAAGTCAAGTTCGAAGGTGATGTTCCCGATCTCTTCGTGCCGAGGCTGATTCTGCAGCCGATCATCGAAAATGCTTATAAGCATGCCTTGGGCAATATGATTCAGCAGGGTGAGCTATGGGTTCATTGTGAGCGGGTGGGTGATGTATTCTCCATCTATGTCGAAGATAACGGCCGAAGCATCTCCGATGCGGAGATCGAACAACTTCAGAAACGGCTGCGTCAATCCACCACTCGGATGGAGGAAACAACCGGAATCATAAATGTGCATCGCAGAATACAACTGCGGTACGGTGAGGAATATGGCATTACAGTGTCACGTTCTGCTCTTGGTGGACTTCAAGTAAGAATCAATCTGAGCGCGAACTAGAGGAGGAATCAGCATGTACCGACTGCTAATCGTCGATGACCTTCCCATTATTGTCGATGGTCTTCTGGAGCTATTCAATGAGACCGATCATTTACAACTCGAGGTTATGAAGGCATATTCAGGTGAAGAAGCACTGGAGGTACTGTCTCATCATCGTATTGATATCGTGATTTCCGACATTAAGATGCCTGGACTGGAAGGGATTGAGCTGCTTCGGGAAATCAAATCCCAGTGGCCGGCCTGCAAAGTTATTTTCTTAACAGGATACAATGATTTTCATTATGCAAAGAGCGCAATTACGTACGGTGGGTTCGATTATATTCTGAAGGTCGAAAGTGATGAGAAAATTATTCAGTCCGTAGAACGGGCGATTGAGAAAATTGAAGAAGAAAATAACCAAGAACAGATGATCGCTAGAGCGCAATCCAAAATGAGACTGGCATTGCCCTCCCTGCAAAAAGAATATGTGTGGGAGCTCTTTCAAGGCAAGCATGTATCGGATAGCCAATTAAAGCAGGCGTTCAAAGAAATCGATATCCCGCTTGATGCAACATTGCCGGTTTACTTGCTCATAGGCAGGGTAGACGCATGGAAAGAAATGTTCACGACGCCGGATAAAGCGTTATTGACTTACGCCGTACAGAACATTTGCGATGAGTATTTGTCCACGCAGGTCAGATGCTATTCCGTTGTATTCGAGTTATCCAAAATCATCTGGATGATTCAACCGAAAATCCCGGATGGATCGTCTATCGAATACGGGGATCAGGATTGGATCAGAGCTCATCGGTATACGAGCGGTATTCTGGAGACTGTGCAGGGAAATTGCAAGAGATTGCTGAGTTTATCGGTTTCTTTCCTTCTTGGAAGTGAAGCAACGACATGGGATAACATATCTGATCGGTTTCACTCGATCAAATACGGCCTGGTACAAGGACATGGATTATTTAATGAGGTCATATTGACCGATAAAGACATTCAAAGAGAAGTAAACGGTGATCTGAGTGGGAACTACCACGATGCCTTCTATCACGCCCGTGTTCAATTGCTGATGTCTTGTCTCGAGAATAATCATCGGGAGCAATTCAACAAGCTGTATGCCGAACTAACGTCCATTTGGAATGATGAGGAGTCGCCGAATGAGCGGAAGATCGAACTGTATCATTCGCTTTCAGCTATTTTTCTGTTCTATATCCATAAGAATCGGGAAATTCGGGATTACATCAATACGCTGATGGATCTGGATAAGTTATATCGCTATGGAGATTCCGCATCATGGTCGGAGCTGATTCAATACTTCTCACAAATGGCGGATTGCTTCTTCGAATGGAATGCGCTGCGGGGTACGCAATTGCCGACAGAGGTCGTGAATAAAGTACATCGATATATTGAAGAACATATTTCCACTGATATCTCCTTAAATGCGCTGGCCGATTACGTGAGCTTGAACCCATCTTATTTGTCCCGACTTTATAAGCAAATCACTGGAATGGGATTATCTAAATATGTGAACGACTATCGTAACCTGATCGCCAAAGATATGCTGCTCAACACATCGATGAAAGTGAACGAAATTGCTGCTGCCCTGGGGTACAACTCAGCGCTTGCGTTTATTCGCTTCTTCAAGAAGCAGAACGAAACGACGCCGCAAGATTTCCGTATGGCAAGGATCCATATACAGAATCAAGGTCAATAAATGTATATGAAATGTCAGAAACGATCTCTTTTGCCTCTGTTCCTACCGCCTTACAATGGAAGTACACTAGGTGCGCAAGAGGAGGAGTAGTCTTGAGAACATTAACAGCTGTATTACTTGGCGCTGGCAGTCGAGGAAGATATATTTATGGGCCCTACGCGGAGAAGTTCCCGAATGAATTAAAGATTGTTGCCGTAGCTGAGCCGGATAATGAACGTAGAAATCGATTTGCAGAGATTCATAGAATTGCCCCAGAACATGTCTACGATTCTTGGGAGAAAGTATTCGATCAGGGTAAAATTGCGGACGTGATGATAATTGCTACGCTCGATCGGATGCATTATATACCAGCGATGAAAGCGATGGAGCTAGGCTATCATGTCATGCTAGAGAAGCCGATGTCTCCTTCCATGGAAGAATGCATCGAATTGGAGCAAGCTTCGCTTCGGTATAAGCGAATGCTCGTCGTAACCCATGTCCTGCGATATTCCCCGTTCTGGTCTGGGATCAAAAAATGCATCGAAGACGGTGAACTCGGAACGATAGGTACGATTCAATTAACCGAAAATGTGGGCTACATGCATATGACACACAGCTATGTCCGCGGGAATTGGCGCAATTCGGAGGAGACGAGTCCCATGATCCTGGCCAAATCATGCCATGATCTGGATCTCATCTCATGGCTTATGAATCAACCGTGTACAAGCGTGAGCTCGTACGGATCATTACTGCATTTCAGGGCGGAGAACGCTCCGGAAGGCTCCGCGGATCGCTGTATCAACGGCTGTGAGGTTGAGAAGGAATGCGCCTTCTCGGCGATGAAAATATATATTCAGCCCCCGGAACACCCTTGGGCACGCTATATGACGAATGATTTATCGCAAGAGGGGATCTTGAAGGCGCTAAAGGAAGGACCGTGGGGTCGCTGTGTGTATCGCTGCGATAATAATGTCGTAGATCACCAGGTAGTCAACATGGAGTTCGAGAACGGAGCGAATGCATCATTCATCATGTCAGGGCTGACACAGAGCGGCGCGCGTCGGGTTCAAATTATGGGAACACAAGGCGAGATCATCGGGGATATGGACAAAGGATCTTTCACGCTGTACCGCTATGTATCGGGCGAGAAGGTTGAGATTGGCTGCAATGTGGAAGGCGATGGTCATGGAGGCGGCGATGACCGTATGGTAAGCTCATTCCTGCGGAATGTGCGTCAATTCGACAGCAATCCATCGCAAGGTTTGACCTCGGCGACGGCATCCCTGCAGAGTCATTTGATCGCATTCGCGTCGGAACATTCGAGATTGAACGCAGGTCAGGCGGTCAAGCTTTCGGACTTGCAGAAGAAAGGAGAAATGTCTGTATAAGATCAAATGATACTAGGAAGCCTCTTTCGAAGTGATGGGATGCCGTCATGGAGAGGGAGGTTTTTTTGGTACATAATCTCAAGGCATAATAAAAGACCGCTCTACTGGAATGACTTCCGGATCTGCGGCCTTAGGACAAAATTCTATTATAGGGTCAATCTGTATCTAAAGGTGGTGAGATTAATGGAATTTAACAGTCTTGATACGAGCTTCTTCTTCATAGGTGAGTGGTTTTGGGGATCTTGGAGTGTGCAAGTGGCGTTGCACAGAATATTCCATTTTTTGATAATCCTCATTACCTGAATTCATCGTTGGATTCCAATTTTCCGTTACCCAATTTTTAAGTTCTTTAAGACCTGCTAGCATTTCCTCCAGCCTCCTTTGGCGAAGAAACAATATATTTTGTATTGTTCTGGTTACGCTTTCATTATATCATAGGAATTAGTTTTTTAAAGCTGTGTCCACGTGAAAAACACAGTTTTTAAGTGAACATTGTGTGTTAATTAGGGTTTGTTCTTCCTGTGGAGAAAAGTGTCTCCTTGTAGGAGACACTTATATTAGATTTAAATGGATAATCTATTGCCCCTAAGAGATGCAAATAGATTTCTAGTAATTACCAATCCGGCGGATGACTTTAAGGTCGTAGATAGTGTTACTCTGATAATAACTAGAGCTGCATATATCGTCCGATATTCTATTTTTAATTGGAAAATAAGGTCTTATTTTATGGGCGTTTACTTAAATGAAACTATTTTTCTAGTATGATCGTTCTTCTGGTGGAAATAAATTTTATTTTTAAAAAAATAGAGAAAATAATTTACAGAATCGAATTTAAGTGATATCTTGAATATGTAGAAAAGAAACCGCTCACATCTTAAGGGGGATTATCAATGACACTCAACAAGTTCCACGGAATTATACCTGCCTTCTATGCTTGCTATGACGATCAAGGAAATATTTCTGAATCCCGGACACATGCCTTATGTGATTACTTATTTGAAAAAGGAGTTCAAGGTGTTTATGTGGGAGGCAGTTCTGGAGAATGTATTTACCAGAGTCTGGACGAACGCAAAGCGGTACTTAGCTATGTAGCTAGTAACCTGAAAGGTAAAATGACACTGATTGCTCATGTAGGAGCCCCTTCCACTAGAGATAGTATCGAATTAGCAAAACATGCGGCGAGCTTAGGATATGATGCACTATCCGCAATCCCACCTATATATTTCAAATTACCTGATAGTGCAGTAACTAAATATTGGAGCGATATTATGGAGGCAACTCCTCTACCGTTCATTATCTACAACATTCCTCAGACTACGGGATATACACTAACTCCAGCTTTATTCGAGAAACTGCTTACTAATAAAAAAGTTATCGGCGTTAAGAATTCTTCTATGCCACCTATGGATATTGAACGCTTCAAAAGAGTGGGTGGAAAAGATGTAGTGGTCTTTAATGGACCGGATGAACAGTATGTTGCGGGAAGAATCATGGGAGCCGATGCTGGCATTGGTGGTACTTATGCAGTTATGCCAGAGCTGTTCTTGCAAGCTAATGCATTTGTACTTGCCGGCAAGTTTGAGGAAGCAGGACAACTTCAAAGTGATATCAACGATATCATCATCGCGCTTTGTTCCCTCAAGGGTTCTATGTATGCGGAAATTAAAGAGGTTCTGAGATTAAGAGGCGTAAACATTGGTAGTGTAAGAGCACCGCTTGAAGGGGTAGCCGCTGAAGATGCGGGTCCAATCGCAGACATTATGAATTTGATTGATCAAGCGATCGAAAAATATTGTGGTTAATGCAATGAAGAGAACCATCGTATGCTTTGGTGATTCTAATACTTGGGGCTACGACGCAGAGACAGACCATAGGTTTAATGATGAAATACGTTGGACCGGACTTCTACAATCAGAAGTGTGCAACACTTACCGAATCATAGAGGAAGGGCTTCCTGGTAGAACCAGTGTTAGTGACGATCCGCTATTTGAAGGGTTAGCCGGAATATCTTATCTCTATCCATGTCTCATGTCACATGCACCACTTGATTTGGTGGTGATCATGCTTGGGACGAATGATACGAAAGAAAGATTTGCACTAACTTCTTATAACATCGCACAAGGTATTGTTAGACTCGCTCATAAAGCTAGAGGGAGCGGGGCAGGTCCAGCCGGGAAAGCTCCAAAAGTGCTTGTGATCGCTCCTCCCCCCATTGGGGCAGAGTATTTGAATACGCCTATTGGTAAGCCAATGGGAAGTAATTGTAGCGAGAAATCTTTGGAGCTCTCTCAGCATCTTGCAGCTTTGCTTTCGGGGACAGATATCCACTTTATTGATTCCAGAGAATATGTATCGATGAATGAAATAGATTACATGCATCTTGATATACAAGGACATCGGAACATGGCTGATTTAGTGAAATATCATGTCAAACGGATACTAGAATAGGGGAGGATTTAAAATGAAGAAGAAACGTTTACTTTCGACAATGGTTGCATTAATGGTAATTATTTCACTGATTTCAGGATGCTCTGGTAACAACGCAGCAAGCTCTAATACATCCGATAATACTGCTAAATCTGGCAAGGAAAAAGTGGCGATTAAAGTATGGCTGACCCCTCAGTGGAAGGGTATTGTGGATGCAACGGAACAAGGTGCTGACTATGATAGCTTCCTTAAGGCTGCTGCTGAGAAATTCAAGGCACAATATGATAAATATGATGCTGACATTCAGGTCGAAGTCATTGCCGGAGATCAGCGCGACCAACTCCTAAATGTTAACTTGAGCGGAGGAACGCCACCAAATGTCTTCTTTGAAAGCGTATTCCCAATGGGCGATTATGTTCACCGTGGAGCTTTGGAGCCTTTGACTGACATCATCGATGAGGACGCAAAAAGCGATATCGCACAAAATTACTGGGATGCAGTAACGTTCGGAAAAGATGTGTACTTCTACCCATTCCAACACAATCCAGGCACTTTGGTCTACAACGCAGACATGTTTAAAGCCGCTGGTTTAGAAAAGTTCGTCGGTGGAGAGTCCGAAATTAAGACTTGGAACTTGGATGAATATCAACAAATCTTGGATGGTCTGAAAAATGATCTTCCGAAGGATAAATATTCTAATGCTTATCCAATGGCACTGTACGCTGTGAATAACCAAGGAGATACTTGGAACCTTGCATACTTAAGAATGTTCGGCAATAAGTTCTTTGACGATCAAGGAAACATTATTCTGAATGATGCGAATGGTGTTAAAGCTGCTACATGGTTGAAAAAACTATATGACGGCGGATATACAAATCCAGGTGCAGAATCTGTGTCTTCCAATGACGCCAATGCTATGTTTCAGAATCAGCAGCTAGCGATCAGTTTCACCAATCCAATCTTGTTCAATGGCTCAAAAGCAAATATGGAATCCGGCACGTCTCCTAAGTTTGATATGCGTCTTGCTAATATTCCGTCTGAAAGCGGAGATCCTCTATCCTTTACTTATGTAGTGGGTGCTAGTGTATTCAAGTCTAAAGATGCGAAGAAGACTGAAGTCGCTAAAGATTTCGTGAAGTTCTTTTCAAGTGATCCTGAATTAGTTAAATCCTCTAAGAATGGTATTCCTGTGAGAAGCTCCGTGGCAGAAGAACTTAAGTCGGAGAATCCTCTCTTTGCTGCTTATGATGCCAACTCAAAATATTTGTTTAACTTCACGGGCAACGTTCCAGGGTATAGCCAATTAAGAGAAGTTTTGTACCCTGATCTACAGGCGCTTTACATGGGAGCAAAGACACCAGAACAGTTTGTACAAGATTATCAGACCAATGGTAATAAAGTGATTGATACGAATAAAGCTAGCTCTGTCATTTTCCAATAATCTAAGAACAGGTAAACAATAAACGATTAACAGCCTTTAGAGTCTGAAGAGGCTCGAAGGGCTGTTAATTAGAAAGGTAAACGATATGAAACTACGTAGTAATTACCTAAAAGAGAATATTACAGGTTATCTGTTTATTTTACCTCAGATGATAGTATTCTTAGCCTTTCTTGTCTATCCGATCTTAGAAGGGATGCGCCTGAGTTTATACCAAATTAATTATGATAGTGAGAAGTTTGTGGGTCTGGCTAATTACACCACATTGTTTAATGATCCGGTATTCTTCAAGGCGATCTTCAATACGATTATATTCGTAGTCTTTATCGTCCTACTTACAGTGGGCTTTGCATTATTTGTAGCCTCGGCTGTATTTGATAAGAACGCTAAGTACGTTTCCTTTATAAGAGGGAGCTATTATATTCCGGTCATGGTATCTATGGTTGTTATGAGTATGGTGTGGAGCTTCCTGCTGAATCCTGCTAACGGACTTATTTCTTTTATCTATAAAGATATGGGTCTTGGGACGATCAATCTTCTGGGAAATCCAAAGACAGTTTTGCCAGTGGTGATCTTTGTGACCTTCGCGACTAACGTGGGCCAAGCCATTATTCTATATATTGCTTCGATGATTGGTGTATCTAAAGAGCTTTTTGAAGCAGCAGAAATCGACGGTGCAAGCAGATGGCAAGTCATTTCGAAGATCCTCATTCCTTCTGTAGGACCCACAACGACCTATATTACGATTATCAATATTATTGCTGTTCTAAAAATATTTGTAGTCATTCAGCTATTAACTGGCGGCGGACCGAACAACTCATCGGTAACCTTGATGTACTACCTTTACAATAATGCATTTAAGTACAATCAACTCGGCGTAGCTTCTGCGGTAGGCGTTATTATGTTCGTGATTACATTGTTATTATCTGTGCCTCAGTTGCGAAGCATGATTAAGGTGAAGTGAGGGGGAATACAACATGTCGAAAATTAAAAATAAGAAGAAGAGAGAGAAGTTTGATGTGATATCGAATGTGATCATTGTCCTCTTCGCGCTCCTTAATCTTTTTCCATTGTATTGGTTATTCACGAGTTCGCTCAAGAACAGTTCAGATGTTGTGAAGATGCCTCCAGACTGGTGGCCTAAGTCAATTACATTCTCCAACTATGTGGATGTATTTCAGAACCAACCGGCTTTGAGATGGACGTTTAATAGTATTTATGTGTCAGGCGTATCTACGATTATCGTTATTATTGTAGGCGCTATGGCTGCCTATGCATTTTCAAAGATCAATTTTAAAGGTAAGGATATCATCTTCATTATCTTCATATCGAGCTTGATGATCCCTAAAGAAATTATGATCGTACCTTTATTCCGGATCACACAGCAATTTGGAATGTTGAATTCCTATAATGGTATGATTTGGCCGAACGTCGCGGGTGCATTTGGAGTGTTCCTGCTAAAAGGATTCTTCGATTTAACGCCTAACGCTTTAAGAGAAGCTGGGAGAATAGATGGTGCAAATGAATGGAGAATCTTCACTCGCATCATGGTGCCTATTATTAAACCTGGTATTGGAGCCTTATTTATTCTGAATTTCGTGCAAGTCTGGAATGATTATTTGTGGCAGCTGGTTATAGGCCAAGAGAACAAAATGAAAACATTAATGGTTGGTACTGCGACCTTAATGCAGGATTTGAATCCTAATTTCGCATATAAAATGGCCGGAGCCACCATCGCTGCAATTCCGATGTTGCTAGTGTTCGTGTTATTCCAACGTTTCTTCACCAATGGAATTACAGCAGGAGCAGTTAAAGAATAAATAAAAATGTGGAGTGGGTTACTGATGAATACTGAAAATAATGTACTAAAAAAGATAAAACATAAATTAGTCGTCTCCAGTCAAGCCTTACCCGAAGAACCGCTGCATAGTCCGTTTATTATGGGAAGAATGGCTTATGCAGCCTACTTGGGCGGTGCCTCCGGCATTCGGGCCAATAGTGTAGCGGATATTCAAGAAATCAAGAAAACAGTGGATCTTCCTATCATTGGGATCATCAAAAGGGTATATGAAGGTTCTGAAGTGTTTATTACACCAACCCTGAAGGAAGTAGATGAGCTTTACCGCGAAGGGGTAGATATCATTGCTATGGATGCGACGGACCGGATTAGACCAGATGGATCTAATATCTCAGAACTATTTCCTAACATTAGAGAGACGTACAAAGATCAGTTGTTTATGGCAGATTGCTCTACATTTGAGGAGGCTGCAAAGGCTGTTGAACTGGGATTTGATCTTGTGGGAACCACTTTAAGCGGATATACAGAGTATACAAAAGAGCGGTCACTTCCAGATTTCGAGCTAGTTAAACAAATCGTAAGCAATTTCTCTGTGCCTGTGATAGCTGAAGGCGGTGTTTCTACTCCTGCAGAACTGAAGACAATGTTCGATCTGGGTGTTTATTCAGCAGTTGTCGGCTCAGCAATTACAAGACCAATGGAGATTACCAAAAGGTTTGTAGACGCTATTGCCGGAGAGGGTAGATAAGAATGAGAATTCTCGCTGTAGATATTGGCGGTACCAATACCAAGATGTGTATATGCGATAAACTTGGGAATGTTCATAATTTTAAGGAGTATGCAACTGAGAGCCACTTGGGAGGGCCGCATGTAATCTCAAGATTGCTTGATAAAATTGCAGAAAATGATGATTTTGATGCCATTGCTATAAGTACGGCCGGTCAAGTCAATGCTGAAGAAGGAATTATAGTCTATGCTAACGAAAATATACCTAGATATACAGGGATGAAGATTAAGGAAATTGTAACTAATCATTTTCATAAACCTGTTATGGTAGAGAACGATGTGAATTCAGCTGCATTAGGCGAGGCTCATTATGGTGCTGCCCAGAACTTTAACAATTTCTTATGCTTGACGTTTGGCACGGGCATTGGTGGTGCCATTGTATTGAACCGCCAAATCTATAAAGGAGCAGATGGGGTGGCGGCCGAATTTGGTCATATCCTGACACATCCATTGTCAGATGCGGTGGAGGGACTGCCTTTTTATGAGAAGTATGCTTCAACTACTGCTTTAGTCAAGATGGCTCAGCAGGCAGATCCCGAATGTACAGACGGAAAAGTCCTTTTTGATAAAATTCACAAAGGGGACGAAGCTCTGAAACAGATCTTGGATTCATGGGTAACTGAGGTGTCCGTGGGTTTAGCCTCAATTATTCATATTTTCAATCCATCCGCTATAATTATTGGGGGCGGTGTTATGGAGCAAGAAGATTTAGTACAAAGGGTAGAGGAACGGACGAAGTCTTTAATTATGGAGAGTTTTGCGGGTGTAAGAATTGTTAAGGCCTCACTTGGGAATAAGGCAGGCTTGCTTGGCGCTTCCTCTTTATTCGCACATTAAATCATTGTAAAGGAGGGGCTTATTTGCGAACAATCAGTATTTTTTCTTCTATTCATTCCAAGTACAATAATTTGACGAATACGGAGAAGAAGGTAGCGGACTACGTCCTGGAGAACACTAGAAGTGTTGTCTATATGTCGATTACTGATCTTGCAGATGCGTGCGATGTAGGTGAATCAAGTATTTTTCGATTTTGCAAATCTTTAAGTTATAAAGGGTATCAAGAGTTCAAGATTGCACTCGCTCATAGTATCACTGTGGAGAATGAAATCCCGCAGCTTACGGATCAAATTCTAATGGATGACACTACTGAAGCCGTAGCTTCCAAAGTGCTGACCACAAATGTAAGTGCACTGAACGAGACCTATAATTTAATTGATATACAGAAGATCAATGAAGCTATTGATTATATGATAAATGCGGAACGAGTATCATTTTTCGGCGTAGGCTCTTCATTAATCACGGCGATGGAAGCTAAAATTAAATTTATGCGCATTACAAACAAAACGGAATGTTTGATGGATTCACATCTTCAGATGATGTCTGCGGCGCTAATGTCTAACCGAGATGTAGCTGTAATCATTTCTTACTCAGGTTCAACGAAAGATAGTATCGAGGTTGCAAGAAAGGCGAAGGAACGAGGCGCTAAGGTGGTGTCCATTACGAGATTTGAAAAGTCACCTTTAACATCGTATTCGGACCTTACCTTACTTTGTGGTGCTAATGAGGGTCCTCTGCAGGGCGGTTCATTATCTGCTAAGATCTCACAACTCTATCTGCTGGATATTTTATATGTGGAATATTTCAAAAAGACTAGTGAGCAGTCCATTATCAATAAAGAAACAACAGCTGCAGCAGTTAGTGAGAAGCTCCTATAAGTGCGAGTTCAAAAAGTATGGTTTTCAACACCGAGAAGATTGGATGAAGGTAGAAACTGAGGAGCGGAGCGTAGTGGAAGCTACGTGAGCACCGGAAGTTTCGCCTGAATTCAATATTCGATGTCGAGTAAGCTTCTTGGGCTACTTCGTGCTCAAAAGCGGACTTTTTGAACAACCTCTTTAAGATAATTGAGATGTGAGGAGAATGAGATAGTATGATCTTAGGTTCATTGTCATCTTGGGAAGAGCATAGCAGATACGAGAATTCAGTCATTGTAGAGGCTATTGAGGAATTGAGAGTCATCATACAACACGAACCTGATCTCGGGCGAATCGAGATCCGCGGTAACGAGATATACGTTTCGATTATGGCTCTTGAAGCGAAGTCGCTGGAGGAACAGGTTGCTGAAAAGCATGAGGCTTATATTGATGTGCATTATCTGATCGAAGGTGAAGAAACAATCGGTTGGTCCCCTCTGCAAGAAGGGATCGAGGCTACTAAGCCTTACGATGCCGAAGCAGATTATGCACTTTATCCTCCGTCATCCGATGAAATATTGTTAACTTTGAAGCCGGGGATGTTCGCTGTCTTTTTCCCGCATGATGTACACAGACCTGGTATGGGTCAACCGGACATGAAGATTAAGAAGGCTGTTATTAAGATACATGTAGGCTTACTAAATTCATAGAATCTGAGCAGATGACTTCTGAAATCATAAGGAGTCATCTTTTTTATTGCATAGGAAATTATATCCAATGAAAAAGGATCACTTTCATGGATTCGTGGAAATGCACGGTCATCGTCTGCCCGGGGAAGTACAGCTTTCTATTTCTCTACATCAGGGTCAAAACACTAGAATTATAGGGAAAAACTCCTTGTAATTCTATAATATATGGTCATATCGGTAGAATATATGGAATTGTTCCCTATAATTCAGCTAAATTGGCTGTTTTTAATTGAAATTGACAAATATACAGGGAGAAATTCCGTATAACCTGTTCAGATAACAGCTGTGACCTAATTTATAGGGAGGTTGTCCCTATAACACGTTGTACCTAAGCAAAATCCTCCACCAACACTAGAGTTCTTACTCGCCAAACCACTGAAAATTCCTGTGGAGAGTACAATAAGTGCTCCGTAAGCTATAAATTCAAACTAACAAATGCCTTTTAACCCTATTTACCAGACACGATGATTTAATTTTATGTATAAACATTATAACGTTATATTTACTTAATGCGCTATTCGTGTTATTTTAAACATTATAATGTTATATGGAAAAAGGTGAGAACAATGGATGAAAGATACGTGCTCCGTCAGGTGAAACGAGTAAGCGGAGAAGAGATCGACATTGTAATCGAAAATGGCAAGATCGCTGAGATCACCCCGGCAGGTGCGGCGCATGGGGAGCAGGAGTGGGAAGGTTCAGGCGCGTACGTATCCAGTGGCTGGATCGATATGCATGTGCATGCCTTTCGCGAATTTGATCCGTATGGTGACGAGATCGATGAGATCGGTGTCCGGCAAGGGGTGACCACTCTAGTCGATGCTGGTAGCTGCGGGGCGGATCGGATAGGTGATCTGGCTCTGGACGCGTCTCAGGCTAAGACAAATGTGCTGGCTTTCTTAAATATCTCGCGGATCGGACTGCTAAGAATTGATGAATTGTCTAACTTGGAATGGATTGATAAGGAGAAGATCCTGCAATCCGTCCGAACCTACGGGGAGATAATCGTGGGATTAAAGGCTAGGATCAGCAAGAGTGTTGTCGGCGCGAGCGGGATTGAACCGCTGCATATTGCACGAAGCCTTTCAATGGAGACTGGCCTGCCGTTAATGGTACATATCGGTTCAGCACCGCCAGATATCAGAGAGGTTATGCCCCTTTTGCAGCGGAAGGATATCGTGACCCATTATCTCAACGGAAAAGAGAATAATTTGTTTGCTGCGGATGGTCAGCCGCTTCAGGTACTGAATGAGGCCATTGAACGGGGAGTTCATCTGGATGTGGGGCATGGAACAGCAAGCTTCTCTTTTAAGGTAGCTGAGGCTGCTAAACGTAATGGTATTGGACTGAATACGATTAGCACGGATATCTATCGAGTGAACCGATTGAAGGGACCTGTCTTTAGCATGTCTAATGTACTTTCCAAGTTTCTATGTTTGGGCTATGCTCTGGATGAGATTGTGGCAGCGGTTACTTCCAATGCGGCGGAATGGCTGGGCAGGCCGGAGCTGGGCCGAATTCAGGTGGGAGATCCTGCAAACTTGACTCTCTTCACCCTACAGCATAAGTCTGCTGTACTTGTTGATTCTGAAGGAGAAGAAAGAATGACGGATAAAGTAATCCATGCAAAGGGAGTGGTTATAGGTGGGGAATTCATTAAATGCGAAATACGGGCTTAAACGCGTAATCAATGCAAGCGGCAGAATGAGTATCTTGGGGGTGTCAGCTCCGTCTGACACAGTGATGGACGCGATGAAGCAAGGCGGACAGAGTTATGTGGAAATAGCGGATCTGGTGGATAAAGCCGGAGATTACACGGCACGAATTCTCGGCGCTGAAGCAGCGCTTATCGTTAACTCAGCCTCCAGCGGTATTGCATTGTCCGTTGCGGCGCTATTGACCCAAGGCAATCGGCGCCGCAGTGAACGTTTGCACCAAGAAGCCATTCCACGCAATGAAATCATCATTCTGAAGGGGCATAATGTACAGTATGGAGCTCCTGTGGAAACGATGGTCTATCTAGGTGGTGGGAAACTAATTGAGGTCGGTTATGCGAATGAAGGCCGGGCCGAGCATATAGAGGATGCCATTTGTGACCAGACGGCTGCCATTCTGTACGTGAAGTCCCACCATGCAGTGCAGAAAAATATGTTATCCGTCGAAGAAGCATGGGAGATCGCAAACCGTAGGGGCATTCCACTAATCGTAGATGCCGCAGCGGAAGAAGACCTCTGTAAATATGTGAAATACTCTGACCTGGCGATTTATAGTGGTTCTAAAGCTATTGAAGGGCCTACATCTGGTATTATCGCCGGCAAACGTAATTATGTGGAATGGGTTAAGGTCCAATTGTATGGAATAGGACGCAGTATGAAGGTTGGTAAAGAAACTTCCTTTGGTCTGCTGCAAGCACTAGAGGAATACATGGTCAAGGAAGACAAGAGTGACACCGAGAAAGCGTTTTTGCAGGGATTGATGGTGTTGAATGATCTTCCGGGAATTCGTGTAACCATTGTGCAGGACGAGGCGGGCCGTGCCATCTATCGCGGCCGGGTTCAGGTTGATCCACAGCAGGCTGGAATTACGGCGAAAGAATTGGTGGAGGGGTTACAGAAGGGCGAGATTGCGATCTACACCCGCGATTATGGAGTGAAGCAGGGATATTTCGATATTGATCCACGGCCGCTTCTGGGGGATGATCTGCACGTGATTGTAGACAGCATTCATAAATTAATAGGGGGACAATAAGATGACGATTTCACAACATTTTTATAAGGGCCGCACCGCATTAAATGTACTCGCTAAAGATATCGCTAATGCTAAAGAGATTTATGAAGCGGCGGAAGGATATGTGCTGGTCGGTGTGCTCTCTAAAGATTATAAGTCGGTAGAAGAAGCCGTAACAGCCATGAAGCAATATGGTCAAGAGATTGAAGATGCGGTATCCATTGGCTTAGGTGCAGGAGATAATCGCCAAGCGGCAATTGTGGCAGAGATTGCTAAGCATTATCCGGGTAGTCATATTAACCAGGCATTCCCGGTGGTTGGAGCTACACGCGCTAATCTTGGTGGGAAAGACAGTTGGATCAACAGCATGATCGCCCCTTCTGGTCACGCTGGTTATGTCAATATATCTACAGGAGTCTTCAGCGCTGCGCAGAGTGAAGCGGCGATTGTACCTATAGCATCGGCAATTGCGCTTGTTCGGGATATGGGTGGTAATGCACTGAAGTATTTCCCGATGGAGGGATTAAGCCGTGAAGAGGAATACCGCTCTGTCGCTAAGGCCTGTGCTGAGGCAGAGTTCGCACTCGAACCAACCGGTGGAATTGATATGGACAATTTCGAGGCTATTCTGGAGATTGCGCTTGAAGCAGGGGTGCCACAAGTGATTCCGCATGTCTACTCATCCATTATCGATAAAGAATCGGGCCAGACCCGGACCCAGGATGTGCGTGATTTGCTTGGAATTATGAAGAGGCTGACAGATAAATATGCCTAAACGAATCGGGGCATTCGGAGAAGTGATGATGCGTCTGCAGGTGCCGGGCGTTCAGCTGCTAT
The DNA here is from genome assembly GCF_976954365.1 of Paenibacillus sp. Marseille-Q9583. Lineage (NCBI taxonomy): Bacteria > Bacillati > Bacillota > Bacilli > Caryophanales > Paenibacillaceae > Paenibacillus > Paenibacillus sp. Marseille-Q9583. Next base: position 4,778 of record NZ_CDRJTB010000022.1, on the reverse strand, counting down.
CACAGGGAAACACCTTAAACTATTCATTCTCTGGTACCGGAGTTAATGTCAGCGCTGCACTGGCACGCTTCGGGCATGAAGGTGCTTTGATTTCACGTTTGCCGAATACTTCTTTGGGAGAGGCTGCCGCGGCGTATTTGCGAAAGCTGGGAATTTCTTCTAGGCTGGTTATACGAGGAGGAGAATATCTAGGCTTGTATTTCTTGGAGAATGGATTTGGTGCACGTCCAAGCAAGGTGACTTATAGTAATCGTCTGGAGAGTAGCTTCAATACGGCTCCTGAGGAAACTTATAATTATGAAGAGATTGCGCGAAGTCTGGATGTGATCCATTTCTGCGGCATCACGCTGGCTATGAACGATAGTGTACGTCATCATATGAAATCCTTGGCTAGAGCTGTCAAGCAGCAGGGTGGGACTGTGATCTTTGATTGCAACTATCGTCCGTCCTTGTGGGGACCGGAAGGCTATTCACAAGCGAAGCCACATTACGAGGAGATGCTGCAGCTGGCCGATATCGTAATGATGAATGAGAAGGACGCGATCTTTATCTTGGGGATCAGCACTGAACAAGCTGAACGCGAAGAGCAACTGATCGAACTGATTCCAGCAGTTGCGAAGCAATACAATATCTCGGTGATTGCAGGCACCCATCGCAGTATTCATGGCGACAACACACATTCACTGCGTGGGTTTCTTTATAAGAATCAGAGCTTCTTCTTTTCGGATACGCTGAGATTTCTCGTCTATGATAGAATAGGGGCTGGAGATGCCTATACGAGCGGAATTGTGCATGGCGAGCTAACAGGATTTACACCTGAGCAGACAGTACGGTTTGCCGCTGCCGCTAGTATGTTAGCCCACACTGTCGAGGGCGACACTCCCATGGCTTCAGAAGCGGATATACTTCGAGCTATGACTCTATCCGTAGGCGATGTAGAAAGGTAGTGAACCTCTTGAGTTTGTCCCGAAAAGATAAGCCCTTATATATGCAAATTGCAAATATTATAAAGGATCGGATTCTACACGGAGTCTATCCTATTGGATTGAATATTCCTTCCGAGCCTCAGCTAGAGCAGGAATTCAATGTCAGCAAGATCACTGTACGCGGTGCCATTCAGGAGCTCGTCCAAGAAGGATTTCTGGAGAAGGGGAGCGGCAAGGGGACGAAGGTGATCCGTAATACCTCATCATCCAAGCTGTCCAAGTGGAAAAAATTTACGGAAATTCTAGTGGATGAAGGGCACCAAATTCGGAAGCAATGGCTGAAGGCGGAACGAGTATATAATGAAATTGAAAGCGAAGCCTTTCGTTTATTCGGCGAACGTTGTATACGCTTGGAACGCATATATAGTCTGGGTGATATTCCTTATGTTCATTACACGCATTATTTAGTAAATGGTATGGATGATTTGGATCTACTAGACTTAAATGCCCAGTCCTTGTATGAACTGCTTGAAGAGCGGAGCGTTTCCTTAGAGAAACTGCGTGATGAATTTTCCGTTGCCGTTCCTCCGCCTGATGTAGAGGAGATATTGCTCCTTGATAAGAAGTGTCCCTTGCTGAAGCGAACTCGTTATTCTTATGATGAACTAGGCAAGGTAACTGAGTATAGTGTAGGCTTTTACAATACAGAGCTGCAGAATTATGTAGTGAACTATGAGGTGTAGTTAGCGAAAATCCGGAGCAATTTGCAGGGGAGATTCCTTGCAGGATGGTTCGGATTTTTTGCATCTTAGTATGTGATAAATATAACTATTTAAATTTATGAATATACAAGCTGTGATGACTGATGTAAAATTACAATACCTGAAGCGTCCTGGAACAGCTTAAGGGCTTTTTGCATGCTCTTTTGCAGATTGCAAAGAATAGGGGCATGTCTACTATAGAAAGATTAATGGAGGTAGGAGAGTTTTATGAAGAAAAAAGCATTAAAAAGAATGTTGATGTTGTCGATGATGGTCGTTGTCGTCGCTGTACTTGCAGTAGGTTGTGGTTCAAAGAATAACACGAATACAGCATCGACAGAGGGAAACGCAGCAGAGGCCTCAAAAGAAGCTGTTACTTTGTCGCTTGGCTTACTGCCTTCGATTGATGCGATTCCTTTTGTGATTGCTCATGAGCAAGGTTTTGATAAGAAGCATGGAGTGAACCTGGATATCCAAACATTCAAGAGTGCAAAAGACCGTGATGTCGCCTTTCAAGCAGGCAAGTTAGAGGGGATCAGTGCTGATTTGGTTGCGATTTCTATCTACAATGAAGCCGGGCTGGATGTGAAGATCACTAGCACAACTTTTGGTGAATTCGATCTATTGACTGGGAATGACGCCATCCAAGATGTGAAGGATCTGAAAGGCAAAACCGTGATTTTGTCCAAAAATACTTCCACACAATATACTGTGGCGATGATGCTGAAACAAGCGGGTTTGACAGAAGATGATATTACGGTAACTGAGGTTCCACAAATCCCTACCCGTTTAGAATTGCTTAAGAACAATAAGGCAGATGCAGCTATTTTGCCGGAACCATTTGTAACTATGGGTAAAGCTTCAGGCTTGCGCGTGCTTAGCTCCACGCATACAGCGGGAGTGAATCCATTTGTATTGGCTTTCCCACAAACGGCTATTGATGCTAAGGCAGATGCGATTCGAAATATGTATGCTGCTTATGACGAGGCTGTAGCGTATATGAAATCTCATGATCAATCCGAATATATCGATCTTGTGATCAAAGAAGTTGGTTATCCAGAAACGTTGAAAGATGAGATCAAGGTGCCTGATTATGTCCCTGCCAATCAAGTGGATGTGAAAGAAGTAGAAGCCGCATTTGCATGGGCACGGGAAAAAGGTTTGCTTAGCAAAAATATCTCGGCTGAAGATGTGATTTCTGATGTCCAATTCAAGAAATAAAGGACTCGTCATTAAGGACCTTAAAGTAGAGTATAAGACAGGTCAACTGGCCTTAGGAAAGATGGATCTATCTTTACCGGAGCATGGGATTTACACGATCATCGGACCCTCTGGCAGCGGAAAATCAACTTTATTACGGGCGATTGCGGGCTTGCTGCCAAGCTATATGGGGCAAATTCTTTTTAATGAAAAATCCGTGCATGATAAAGAAACTCTGATCGGCCTGGTACCGCAAAACTACGGGCTTCTTCCATGGAAGACTGTACATGATAATATTCAAATCGCGATGAAAATCTCGCATACTGCGAGTACATCCAAGCAAGAACGGGAGAATCAGATTAAACAGTGGCTGTCATCGATGGGAATCTCTGATTTAGCTGATCGTTTTCCTCTGTCACTCAGTGGAGGGCAGCAGCAAAGAGTGGCAATTGCCAGAGCGTTCGCCATTTTGCCCACTATTTTACTGCTGGACGAGCCTTTCTCCGCACTTGATGCGATTACGCGGGAAACGCTACAGATTCTGTTTTTGGATAACTGGTTAGCGCATCCGGCGACTACCTTATTTGTTACCCATGATGTGGAAGAAGCTATTCTGCTGGGGCAGAAAATTATTGTAATGCCATCTAATAAAGAAGAAGCTCCGGAAATGATCGACAATCAATTGGTATTTCAGATGAAGCATGAAGATAAGCGGGACAGTGTAGATTTCTTTGAGCAGACTAAGCGAATCAGAAAGGTAATGCAGGAGATATGGTGAGAAAAAATCGGATTCATCACATAATAAGACTGTTGTTTGTGTTCTTTTGTATGAATGTGGTTTGGTATATTGCCTATTTGCTTATGAATCATTCGATTTTGCCGAGTCCATTCGCTGTATATAACGCTATGTTTCACTTAGGTGGTCAGGAGATTGCTTTAAATGTGGGGTATAGCTTGTTCAGGATTTTTGCCGGGGTAGTGCTGGCGTTAATCATTGGACTGCTCATTGGTCTTCTGATGGGACGTTCGCTGACTTGGAATAAGCTGCTTGACCCTGTGGTCTACTTGACCTATCCTGTTCCCAAAATCGCCCTGCTTCCCGTTGTGATGCTATTCTTCGGACTTGGTGAAACGTCTAAAATCTTAATGATCATGCTAATTCTCTTGTTCCAGATTATCATTTCCGTTAGGGATGGTGTGAAGGCTATTCCTGAGAATACCTATGATGTCTTAACCAGTATAGGGGCAAGTACAGTGCAGAAATTCTGGCATGTGACATTGCCGGGTGCACTGTCGGTCATTCTGAGTACGATTCGTATTTCACTTGGAACAGCGATATCTGTACTCTTTTTCACGGAGATTTATGGAACTGAGCATGGCATGGGCTTTTTCATTATGGATGCTTGGTTAAGACTGGATTATCCGGAGATGTATGCGGGAATTATGCTGTTCAGCTTGGTGGGATTTGTCCTCTTCTTACTTGTTGATTATCTTGATTACAAGTTTATGAAGTGGCGGAATTAAATATAGTTGAAGATATAACTATAGCTTTCCTTTGTCGATTTTAGGCAAGGGGAGCTTTTTTTGTGTGATTTTAGAGTGGAAACAAAGGGGCTTCAAATTAGTATATCAATTCGGTTAAGATGGATAAGTATTCGATAAACTGTATTGGATACACATCCAAACTAAGGGAGTAAAACGATGAATAAGCGCATATCGGGATTTGAGCACGGCACAGCATCCTTTGCTGAGAAGAAAGTTACCTGGCTGGAACTATTTTATGATCTGCTTTTTGTAGCTGCAGTTTCAAAAGCGAGTCATGTCTTGTTGCATGTAGAGGCGGGAAGCATCTCACATGAATATTTTTTTTAAATTTTTTTTATATTTATTC